>NZ_JBSFRU010000485.1:0-3262 GCF_053589395.1 Nocardia sp. NPDC003345 | reverse complement strand
CACACCCCCCGGCCCGCGACCCGGCGGCTGCGGTGGGCTGAGCAGAAACCCCTGCCACGCACCCCACATCAGATGTGTGCTGCGCCGTACCTAAACCACCACCCCGGCCGGAGCCTTTCGCGTTCCCGTGGAACCGGTGCCGCGGACGTTCGCAGGCCGATGACCTCGCGTTCCCGGAGACATCCCGGTGCTGTTTGTAAACTGGTACATGGTTGAATGACCACGGATGTTTCACCTGAGGTCGATTCGGCGTCGCCTCGGATGTGAGCGAAGGGATGTGCGGCATTGCAGACCGGGATGGTAGTTCTGATCATTCTGGTGTTAGTGCTGGTCACACTCGCTTTGGTTTCCACGTATCGGCTGGTCATGCTGCGCCGGGGCGGGACCGCGGCCATCCTCCGCGTACTGCCGGCCGACGGCGGCGAACGCTGGCGCCACGGTGTCATCCGCTATGACGAGGACCACCTCGTTTTCTTCAAACTCACCAGTCTCAAACTCGGCGCGGATTCGGTGATCAGGCGGCGTGGGATAGAGATCGGCGACCGTCGCGGCCCACGCGGCGACGAGTACGACATCATGACCGACGAGATAGCCGTGATCGGCGTCTCCGATCGTTCCGGTGACTACGAGCTGGCGCTCGACCGCCCCGCGCTCACCGCGTTCCTCTCCTGGGTCGAATCCCGGCCCTCCGAAAGGGCCCGGCGGCTGCGCGGGCACTGAGGCCCGATGGTGGTCGCGGTTCGTGATGAAGCCGGCGCCGCCGGTGTGACGAGACCGACCACGGCCCAATTGGGCATCACCGCAGAACCCCTTGGACTGCCGCTCGAGCGTTTATGGTGGGTGCTGTGAGCGTGCATCTGACGCGGATCTACACCCGGACCGGTGACGACGGGACCACCGGCCTCAGTGACTTCTCGCGGGTCACCAAGAACGACCCGCGGCTGGTCGCCTACGCCGACTGCGATGAGGCCAATGCGGCCATCGGTGTGGCGGTCGCCCTCGGACGCCCCGACGAGGCACTGGCCACGGTGCTGCGACGGATCCAGAACGACCTGTTCGACGCGGGTGCGGACCTGTCCACTCCGGTGGTGCCGGATCCGGAGTATCCGCCGCTGCGGATCACCGAGACCTATATCGAACGGCTGGAATCCTGGTGTGACGAGTTCAATGCCGAACTCGCGCCGCTGAATTCGTTCATCCTGCCCGGCGGCACGGCGCTGGCGGCGCTGCTGCACACCGCCCGGACGGTGGTTCGCCGTGCCGAACGGTCGGCGTGGGCCGCGGTGGAGGGGCATCCGGAGGGCACCAGCGTGCTGCCGGCCAAGTACCTCAACCGGCTGTCGGATCTGCTGTTCATTCTCAGCCGATACACCAACCCGGAAGGCGATGTGCTGTGGCAGCCGGGCGGCGAGCGCGCGGAGAAGGGCGGCCGGGCCGAGGTGGAACCCGATTCGGATAAGGCGCCGGGAACCTGACCCGGAACGCTTCCGGCGGTGGCCGCCCTATTGTCCGGCCCGGTGGGCCGCAGCGGTGTGCCCGAGCTCTACGTTCGCTCGACCTGCGCGGTGACGCGATCGCCCGCGCTCTATCCTTGCACTCACTGGTGCGCCGAATACTCGGAGAGGCGGCATGGAACGGTTTTTGGTAACTGGCGGCAACCGGCTGGTCGGTGAGGTCTCGGTCGGAGGCGCCAAGAACAGCGTCCTGAAGCTGATGGCCGCTGCCCTGCTGACCGAAGGCACCACCACCATCACGAACTGTCCGGACATTCTGGACGTCCCGCTGATGGCGGAGGTGCTCCGCGGTCTCGGCTGCGATGTCACCATCACCGGTGATGTGGTGACCATCGACACCCCCGCCGAACCCAAGTACCACGCGGACTTCCCGGCGGTGACCCAGTTCCGTGCCTCGGTATGCGTACTCGGCCCGCTCATGGCCCGGTGCAAACGCGCGGTGGTCGCGCTACCCGGCGGCGACGCCATCGGGTCGCGTCCCCTGGATATGCATCAGGCCGGTTTGCGGTTGCTCGGCGCGACCAGCGAGATCGAGCACGGTTGCGTGGTGGCGCGGGCCGACGAGTTGCAGGGTGCGCGTATCCGGCTCGACTTCCCGTCGGTCGGTGCCACCGAGAACATCCTGATGGCCGCGGTGCTGGCGCAGGGGGAGACAGTGATCGACAACGCCGCCCGCGAACCCGACATCGTCGATCTGTGCACGATGCTCACCCAGATGGGCGCCCGGATCCGCGGTGCCGGCACCTCGGTGCTCACTATCCACGGGGTCAAGCGCCTGCAGCCGACCACCCACCGGGTGATCGGCGACCGGATCGTCGCCGCCACCTGGGGTATCGCGGCGGCGATGACGCGGGGCGATGTGCGGGTGACCGGCGTCAATCCGCAGCATCTGGCCCTGGTACTGGACAAGCTCCGGTCCGCCGGGGCCCGGATCTCGTTCGAACCGGAGGGGTTCCGGGTCGTACAGGCAGACCGCCCGCGGTCGGTGAACTTCTCGACGCTCCCGTTCCCGGGTTTCCCGACCGATCTGCAGCCGATGGCCATCGGCCTGGCCGCTGTCGCCGACGGCACGTCGATGATCACCGAGAACGTCTTCGAGGCGCGCTTCCGTTTCGTCGAGGAGATGATCCGGCTCGGCGCCGACGCGCGTACCGACGGTCATCACGCGGTGGTCCGCGGGATCCCGCGCCTGTCCAGCGCCCCGGTGTGGTCGTCCGATATCCGGGCGGGCGCCGGACTGGTCCTGGCCGGCCTCGTCGCCGACGGCGTGACCGAAGTGCACGACGTGTTCCATATCGACCGCGGTTATCCGAACTTCGTGGAGAAGCTGCAGGCGCTCGGGGCGGATGTACGGCGAGTGGGTGCGGGTCATTGACCATTCACGCCGCACGGCCGCGAAACGGTAGTCGTAAATGGCGCGAATCAGGGCCTGTGACCAGGCGATTTGACATCGATTTAGATGCCGCGTAACTTTATCCAAGTCAGAGCGACACGGACACCGACCCGGGGCCCGGAGCGAGGCGGAAACGCCGAGCCGGAGGGACCAGGGAAACGAGGTAGGACGATGAGCGCCTGACGATCACACTGGCTCGACCGGGACGCCGATTTGCAATCGGGAAAACGGGTGAGCTAAGCTTAGAAAGTTGCCTCACGGATCAGACAGCGAATAGCTGCGAGATTGTGAGTGCGTGTGTTCTTTGAGAACTCAATAGTGTGTTGATGAATGTCAGTGCCAAATATTTAATTTG
>NZ_JBSFRU010000484.1:0-3280 GCF_053589395.1 Nocardia sp. NPDC003345 | reverse complement strand
CCGCGAGGCGATCGCGAAAACCAAGGGTGAACTCGTGGAGGCATTGCCGGAGACCGGTCTGGCAGTGCTGAACGCCGACGATTCGCAGGTCAGCGCGATGGCGTCGCGGACGACCGCCCGGGTGACGATGGTCGGGCAGGCCGCCGGGGCGCGGATCCGCGCCACCGGCGTCACCCTCGACGATCGGGCTCGCGCGTCGTTCACGCTGCACACACCGCTCGGTGAGCGTGCGGTCACGCTGGCGGTCCACGGTGAGCACCAGGTCGGCAACGCGCTGTCGGCCGCCGCGGTCGCGCTGGAATGCGGTGCCGATCTCGATACCCTCGTCACCGCGCTCTCCGGTGCGCGGGCGGCGTCGGCCCGGCGGATGGATGTGCGGACCAACGCCGACGGCGTCACGGTGATCAACGATTCCTACAACGCCAACCCGGATTCCATGCGGGCCGCGCTCAAGGCGCTGGTGAGCATGGCGCGATCGGGTGAGGCGCCCCGCCGGAGCTGGGCGGTCCTCGGCGAGATGGCCGAACTGGGTCCCGAATCGGTGGTGGAGCACGACGGAATCGGCCGGCTGGCGGTCCGCCTCGACGTGGACCGGCTCGTCGTCGTCGGCACCGGACGACCCTCCCGGGGCATGCATCAGGGAGCGGTCATGGAAGGCTCGTGGGGTGAGGAGTCGGTGCTCGTCCCGGATATCGAAGCGGCCGTGGAACTGGTTGCCGCCGAAGTCGGCCCGGGCGATGTGGTGCTGGTGAAGGCATCGCAGTCGGTCGGGCTGTGGACGGTGGCGGAGAAACTGCTGGACGCGGGTGACAAGGATTCGGGTGCCGGTACGCCGGCGCCGGGCGGCGCGGGCGCCGCCGACGGGGTGAGCACGGAGGCAGTGCGTTGAGACAGATCTTGTTCGCGGCGGCGATCGCGCTGACGGTGTCGATCCTGCTGACACCGCTGCTGATCCGGATATTCGCCCGGCAGGGATTCGGCCAGGAGATCCGGGTCGACGGCCCGGCCAGCCACCAATCCAAACGCGGTACCCCCACCATGGGCGGCGTCGCGATCATCATCGGTATGTGGGCCGGTTATCTCGGTTCGCATCTGATCGGGATCGGCTACGACGCCGAGGGGCCGTCGGCGTCGGCACTGCTGGTGCTGGGCCTGGCCACCGCGCTCGGTGTGGTCGGATTCATCGACGATTTCATCAAGATCCGCAAGGGCCGCAACCTCGGTCTGACCGCCGCCGGAAAGTACCTGGGCCAGATCACCGCCGCGGTGGTGTTCGGGGTGCTGGCGCTGCAGTTCCCCGGCGGCAGCGGGCTCTCGCCGGCCAGCCGGCAGCTGTCCTATGTCCGCGATATCAACACCGTCTCGATGAGTGTGGTGGTGTTCCTGGCCTTCGTCTGCCTGATCGTGGTCGCCTGGTCGAACGCGGTGAACCTCACCGACGGGCTGGACGGGCTCGCCGCCGGGTCGATGAGCCTGGTGCTCGGCGGCTACGTGGTCATCACCTTCTGGCAGTACTACCACTCGTGTGAGACCAAGCCCGAGACCGGCTGCTACAACGTGCGCGATCCGCTGGACCTGGCACTGGTCTGCGCGGCGGGCACCGCCGCGTGTATCGGATTCCTGTGGTGGAACGCCGCGCCCGCCAAGATCTTCATGGGCGATACCGGTTCGCTGGCGCTGGGCGGCCTGCTCGCGGGCCTGTCGATCACCACCCGCACCGAACTGCTGATGGTCGTCATCGGCGCGCTGTTCGTCGCCGAGGCGGCGTCGGTGGTGCTGCAGGTGGCGGTGTTCCGGACCACCCGGAACCGGCTGTTCAAAATGGCGCCGTTCCATCATCATTTCGAGCTGAGCAAATGGGCGGAGACCACCGTGATCATCCGGTTCTGGCTGCTGGCCGCGATGGCCTCGGCGGCCGGACTCGCCCTGTTCTACAGCGAATACCTCTCCGCGGTCGGGTGAGCTGACGATGGAGGAACATGTACCGCGGGCCCTGCGCTCACCGGGCCCGATGCTGGAATTCCTGCGCGGCCGCGATGTCCTGGTCGCGGGCTGGGGGGTCTCCGGCCGTTCGCTGATCGCGCCGCTGCGCGATATCGGCGCCCGCCCCGTGGTGACCGACAGCGGTGCCCAGGCCTTGGCCGAAGCGTCCGAACTGGGGCTCGAGATCGCGCCGTCGGCGCAGTTGGAACGCACCGACTGGTCGCGGTTCGCGCTGGTGATCACCAGCCCGGGCTGGCGGCCGGATTCGCCGGTGCTGGCCTCGGCGGTATCCGAGGGTATCCCCGTCTGGGGCGATGTGGAGTTCGCCTGGTGGGTGGACCAGGCCCGGATCTACGGTCCGGTCCGCAAATGGCTGGTGGTGACCGGCACCAACGGTAAGACCACCACCACCCAGATGACCCACTCCATTCTGCGAGCTGCCGGCATACCGAGTGTGGCCTGCGGAAATATCGGACTCCCCATCCTCGACGCGCTACGCCGCACCCCCGGCCCCCAGGTGCTGGCGGTGGAGTTGTCCTCGTTCCAGTTGCACTGGGCGCCGTCGGTGCGGCCGGAGGCCGGGGTGGTGCTCAATGTCGCCGAAGACCATCTGGACTGGCACGGCGGCCTGGACGCCTACGCGGCCGCCAAGTCGCGGGCGCTGCTGGGCCGGGTCGGCGTGGTCGGGCTCGACGATCCGATCGCCGCCGGCCTGGCCCGCCGCTCCAAGGCCCGGCGCACCGTCGGGTTCCGCATCGGGGTGCCGGCCGACGGGGAACTCGGTGTGGTCGACGGCAAACTCCTCGACCGCGCCTTCACCAAGGCGGCGATCCTGGCCGAGTCCAAGGAGATCAGCCCGCCCGGACCGGCCGGGGTGGCCGACGCGCTGGCCGCCGCCGCGCTGACCAGGGCCATCGATGTGGCGCCGCAGTTCGTGCGCGAGGGCCTGATCGAGCACAAGGTCGGTCCGCACCGGTCGGCGCTGGTGCGGGAGCTGGGCGGGGTCGAGTTCGTCGACGACTCCAAGGCGACCAATCCGCATGCCGCGCGGTCGTCGATCCTCGGGCATCAGCAGGTGATCTGGCTGGCCGGCGGTCAGCTCAAGGGCGCCGGGGTCGAGGATCTGGTCGAAGAGGTCGCCGAACGGCTGGTCGCGGTGGTGCTGTTCGGTGTGGACGCACCCGTGATCGCGGCCGCACTGGCGCGACACGCCCCGGAAGTGCCGGTCGTCGAGCTGGATACGCGAGACCATTCAGGAATGGGGCAGGCAGTTCTGGACGATGCGATCACCGGCACC
>NZ_JBSFRU010000483.1:0-3284 GCF_053589395.1 Nocardia sp. NPDC003345 | reverse complement strand
GTTCGAGACCGGGACGCGGATGTACCGCACCGGCGACCTGGTGCGCTGGACGCCCGCCGGTGAGCTGGAGTACCTGGGCCGCACCGACTTCCAGGTGAAGTTGCGTGGTCTGCGGATCGAGCTCGGTGAGATCGAGACCGCGCTGCTGGCGCAGCCGGAGGTGGGCCAGGCCGTGGTGACGGTCGCGGCCTCGCAGCTCGGTGAGCAGCTGGTCGCGTATGTGGTGCCCGCGTCGGGCGCGCGGATCGACGCCACCGAGTTGCTCGACGCGGTGCGCGTGGTCCTGCCCGCCTATATGGTTCCGGCGACCGTGATGCAGCTGGACGAGTTCCCGCTGAGCCCGTCCGGCAAGCTGAATCGCCGGGCGCTGCCGCAGCCGCAGTTCGAGGCCCGCGAGTTCCGGGCTCCCTCGACCCCGATCGAGGAGATCGTGGCCGGTATCTACGCCGATGTGCTCGGGGTGGACCGGGTCGGCGTGGACGACGACTTCTTCGCCTTGGGCGGTAACTCGCTCATCGCGACCCAGGTCGCCGCCCGCGTCGGGCGTGCGCTGGATATCGACGTGCCGGTGCGCGTCCTGTTCGAGGCGCCCACGGTGGCCGCCCTGGCCGTGCGAGCGGAATCGCAGTCCGGGACCGGCGGCCGGGTGGCGCTGGCCCCGCGGCCGCGTCCGGCCCACGAGCTCGCGTCCGGCGGGACCGTGGAGCGGGTGCCGCTGTCGCTGGCGCAGCAGCGGATGTGGTTCCTGAACCGGTTCGACCCGGATTCGTTCGTGGACAACATCCCGATCGCGGTCCGGCTGTCCGGCGAACTCGACACCGCCGCGTTGCGGGCGGCGGTCGGCGATGTGCTGGCGCGGCACGAATCGCTGCGCACCTTCTACCCCGAGGTGGACGGCACCGCGTACCAGCAGGTGCTGCCGACGGCCGAGGTGATGCCGGAACTGGCGTCGGCCGAGGTCGCGATGGCCGAACTGCCCGCGCGGCTCGCCGAACTGGTCACCACCCGCTTCGATGTCACCGCGGAGGTGCCGTTCCGGGCCGGGCTGTTCCGGCTCGACGCCACCGAACACGTACTCGCCTTCGTCGTCCATCACATCTCCGGTGACGGGTTCTCGATGGCCCCGCTGCTGCGCGACGTGGTGACCGCCTACGTGGCCCGCACCGCGGGCGACGCTCCCGGCTGGGCGCCGCTGGAAGTGCAGTACGCCGACTTCACGCTGTGGCAGCGGCAGGTCCTGGGCGCCGAGGACGACCCAGCCTCCGTGATCGCCCAGCAGGTGGCCTACTGGTCGCGGGAGCTGGCGGGGCTGCCCGACCAGCTCGATCTTCCGGCCGACCGGCCCCGGCCCGCCGTGGCCTCGGGCCGGGGCGCGACCCATACGTTCGAGATCGACGCCGAAACCCACACCGGGCTCACCGAATTGGCGCGCGCCGAGGGCGCGACGCTGTTCATGGCCGTGCACGCGGCCTTCGCGGTGCTGCTGTCGCGGTTGTCCGGCGAGACCGATATCGCGATCGGTACCCCGATCGCGGGCCGCGGTGAGCGCGCCCTCGACGATCTGATCGGTATGTTCGTCAACACCCTGGTGTTGCGGACGCCGATCGATTCCGGCGCCGGGTTCACCGAACTGCTGGGTGCGGTGCGCGGTACCGATATCGCCGCCTTCGGGCACGCGGATCTGCCGTTCGAGCGCCTGGTGGAGATCCTGGACCCGGTGCGTTCGCAGGCCCGGCACCCGCTGTTCCAGGTGATGCTTTCGCTGCAGAACACGCCGCCGGTACAGGCCGAACTGCCCGGGCTCACCCTCGGTGCGGTCCAGATGCCGATGGAGACCGCGAAATTCGATCTCCAGCTCGATCTGAGCGAGCGGCCCGGAACCGAGGGCATCGTCGCGACCTTCATCTACGCGACGGACCTGTTCGACGACGCGACGGTCGCGCAGTTCGGGCGCCGCTTCGTCCGGTTGCTCGAGGCCGTGGTCCGCACGCCCGAGCGTCCGCTGGGCGATCTGCCGCTGCTGGACGTGGTGGAGGCCTCGGATATCGTGCGCGGCGGGTACGGCCCGGAGCGGGCCGTCGATCCGGCGGCGACGCTGGTCGGCCTGTTCGCCGACCAGGTCGTGCGGACTCCGGAAGCGACCGCGGTGGCGTTCGAGGGGACAGGTCTGTCCTATGCCGAGTTCGCCGGCCGGGTGAACCGCCTGGCGCGGCATCTGATGTCGCTGGGTGTGGGACCGGATGTTCCGGTGGCGCTCGGAATGCGGCGTTCGCTGGATCTGGTCGTCGCGATGTACGCGGTCGTCACCGCCGGTGGCGCCTACGTACCGCTGGATCCGGAGCAGCCGGCCGAACGGACGGACTACATCCTGGCCACGGCCGACCCGCTCTGCGTCCTGACCAGTGCGGCCGATGAGTTCACCACCGCGGATCGCCCGGTGGTGGTCGTCGACGAACTGGACCTCACGGGCTACCCGGCGACCCCGGTCACCGATGCGGATCGGTCCGCGCCGCTGCGGCCGGAGAACACCGCCTACGTGATCTTCACGTCCGGTTCCACCGGTCGTCCGAAGGGCGTGGCGGTATCGCACGCCGCGATCGTCAACCGCCTGGTGTGGATGCAGTCGCAATACCGGCTGGCGGACACCGACGTGGTGTTGCAGAAGACGCCGTCGACGTTCGACGTGTCGGTGTGGGAGTTCTTCTGGCCGTTGCAGATCGGTGCGCGGCTGGTGGTCGCGAAGCCGGACGGGCATCGCGATCCCGGCTATCTGGCGGAGATCATCGACGCCGAAGGTGTGACGGTGGCGCATTTCGTGCCGTCCATGCTGACGGTCTTCGTGGGTGCGCTCGCCGGTACCGCCGCGGAGACGGCGCGGTGCCGGTCGCTGCGGATGGTGTTCGCCTCCGGTGAGGCGCTGCCGCCGAAGCCGGCGCATCAGCTGCGCGACCTGACCGGCGCCACGGTGCACAACCTGTACGGCCCCACCGAGGCCGCGGTCGACGTGACCTACCACGAAGTGACCGCGGCGGATACGACGTCGGTGCCGATCGGCGCGCCGGTGTTCAACACACGCGTCTACGTGCTCGACGCCCGGTTGCGGCCGGTGCCCTCGGGTGTCGCGGGTGAGCTGTATCTGGCGGGCCGCCAGCTCGCACGCGGATACGTCGCCCGGCCGGACCTGTCCGCCGACAGGTTCGTCGCCGATCTGTTCGAGATCGGCGAGCGGATGTACCGCACCGGCGACCTGGTGCGCTGGACGCCCGCCGGTGAGCTGGAGTACC
>NZ_JBSFRU010000482.1:0-3288 GCF_053589395.1 Nocardia sp. NPDC003345 | reverse complement strand
GCGGCCAAGCAGCGTTCGGCGGAACAGGGAGCGTCGGCCGAATGACCTGTTGACCCCCAGCGTATGAACCTGATTTCTCACTCCCGTCGCAGTAATCCCACTGGTCCCGCTAAGCTTCAAGGAGCACGTGCGTGTCTGTTCCGCCGGTGGGGAAGCCGGCGGCGCGGACGTGCCGGAGGTCAGTGGTGCGATGATGTCTTCGAACAAGATGTCCGCTAACAGCGGCGGTGGTTCTTCGCCAGGACAATCGATACTCGGCGGTGGTACGCAATTTCTCACCGTCGCCGAGGTGGCGAATTTGATGAGAGTTTCCAAGATGACGGTGTACCGGCTGGTGCACTCGGGCGAGTTACCGGCGGTACGCGTCGGTAGATCGTTCCGGGTGCATGCCAAGGCGGTGCACGATTATCTGGAGACGTCATATTTCGATGCCGGGTGAAGGCGGTTACCGGCGCCGCCCGGCGGGCCGGTAACATCAACCCTCGCTGTGTTGGATCGGTGGCTTGCCGCGGCCCTGTCGTGGTCGGGCGCGGCCGCCGTCTGCAGGGCCGAGGGTCCGCCCCGGGTGGGCTGGGAGTTTTCGGCCGCCAAGCAACCGGGCATACGACCGGATAGTTGACGTAAGCGAGCGCGTGCACGCGCCGAGGAGAGAACGCGAGGACACCCTATGGGTTCTGTGATCAAGAAGCGCCGCAAGCGCATGTCGAAGAAGAAGCACCGCAAGCTGCTTCGTCGTACCCGCGTGCAGCGGCGCAAACTCGGCAAGTAAGCGCAACTCGCGCGTCGCGATCCACGAAACCCGCTACCATTCGGTGGCGGGTTTTCGTTCGTTTCGATCGACTGAAGTCGGTGTTAGGTCCCCGTTAAGAAGCCTGGGGCAGGGCTGGGGGCCGTTACGCTGGTATTCGGAACTGATGAGCGGGGGATCGATGCTCGAGGTGGATTGGTCCGGTGCAGATGGACACTGACGCGAACGGCGAATACCGGCCCCGAATCGTGCTGGTGACCGGTGCCAGCCGGTTCTTCGGCGGCAATGTCGTCTGCTCGCTGGTCTCCGATCCCGGGATCGAACGCGTGATCGCGGTCGACGTACTCACCCCGAGCCCCCCGTTGCGGCGGCGGATGGGCCGCGCCGAGTTCGTGCGCGCCGATATCCGGAACCCGTTGATCCGTAAGGTCATCGAGCGTTATCAGGTCGATACCGTAGTGCATACCGCGGTGCTGTCGCAGCCGCCGTCGGGCGGCGGCCGGGCCGCGATGAAGGATATGAACGTCCTGGGCGCGATGCAACTGTTCGCGGTCTGCCAGAAATCACCCACCGTGCGCCGGGTGGTGTTGCGATCGACTTCCGGGGTATACGGGGGCAGTGCCAAGGATCCAGCGAAGTTCACCGAGGAAATGAGCGCTCGGAGGGCCCCGGGCGGATGGTTCGCGCGCGATCTGATCGAGATCGAAGGCTTCGCGCGCGGACTGGCCCGGCGCCGTCCGGATATCAATGCCATAACATTGCGCCTCGCGCCGATCGTGGGGCCGGGCCTCGGTGGCCGCGCCGCGCAACTGTTGCGTTCGCCGATCACTCCCACGGTGCTCGGACGGGACGCACGCATGCAGTTCCTGCACGAAGAGGATGCGGTCGCAGCCCTCGTCCACGCCACCCGGTCCGGTCCGGGTGGCACCTACAACGTCGCCGGCGACGGCGCGCTATCGCTTTCCCAAGCGGTGCGTCGTGCCGGAAGGGTCGCGGTACCGGTACCGTGGTCAGTGTTCCGCACCGTCGGCCGGACCCTGATGGGCCCGGTTATGCGTGATTTCAGTTCCGAGCAGCTCGACTATTTCCTTTTCGGTTGTGGTCTGGATACGACGCGAATGCGCGCCGAACTCGGTTTCGAGCCGCGCTGGACGACGGTACAGGCGTTCGACGACTTCACCGGGGGCGCAGCGTTGCGGCCCGTAGTCGATCCATCGTGGATCGACGCCGCAGAAAACAAACTGCTCGGCCTTCTCGGGGCCGATACGGGAGCACATACATGAACGACGTCGCCAAAGTCATTCGGCTGCAAGATCTCAACACTGTGCCGCGGCAACGACCCACGGCCCGCAACTGGGCCGGTCCCGCGGACAGTTCGGTGACCTCGCTGACGGACCGTCTCAGTCCGCCGACCCCGCCCGCGCCGCGTTCGACGGCCGACCTGGTACGTGACGCCGTCGGTAAGCAGATCGGCCGGACCGCCGATTTCGCCCGCCGCCGGCTCACCGGCGACTACCAGGTCGACGAATTCGGATTCGACGAACACCTCCTGGAATCCGTCCTGCTCCCCGCCCTGCGCCCACTCGCGGACAACTGGTTCCGGGTCCAGGTCAGCGGGATGGAGAACATTCCCGAGGCCGGTGGCGCGCTGATCGTCGCCAACCACGCCGGCACGATCCCCCTCGACGGCCTGATGCTGCAGCTCGCCGTCCACGACAGCCATCCCAAGCAGCGCGCCCTGCGCCTGCTCGCGGCCGACCTGGTCTTCGAGGTGCCGATGCTGGGCGCCCTCGCCCGCAAGGCCGGCCACACCCTGGCCTGCCGCCCCGACGCCGAACGCCTGCTGCGCTCGGGCGAACTCACCGGCGTATTCCCGGAAGGATTCAAAGGGGTCGGCAAGAAATACGCGGACCGCTACAAACTGCAACGCTTCGGCCGCGGCGGCTTCGTCGCCGCAGCCGTCAAGGCCGGTGTCCCGATCATCCCGTGCTCGATCGTCGGCTCCGAAGAGATCTACCCCAAACTCGCCGATATCAAGCCCCTCGCCCGCCTGCTCGGCCTGCCCTACTTCCCGGTGACCCCCACCTTCCCGCACCTGGGCCCCCTGGGCGCCATCCCGCTGCCCTCGAAGTGGTACATCGAATTCGGCACCCCCATCTCCACCACCGACTACGTGGCCGAAGACGCCGACGACCCGATGCTCATGTTCGAGGTCACCGACCAGGTCCGCGAAACCATCCAGCAAACCCTCTACAAACTCCTGATAAAGCGCCGAAACACCTTCATGGGCTGAGATGTTGGAGCGCGTCCTTCGGGAAGGCGAGTTCGGATCTGCCCGGCTGCGAAGGGGGTTCGGGGGCGACCCTCCGCGACGGGTGAGTTCGGGGGGTGGTGAAACCTTTGCGACGAGTGAGTCCGGGGTGGTGGCCCCTTCGGGGAGGGTGAGTTCGGGGGTGACCCTCCGCGGAGGTGAGTTGGGATGTGCCCCTCCGCGAAGGGGCGGGCTGTAATTTTGGAGCGCCTCCGGCGCTCGAGGGTGG
>NZ_JBSFRU010000481.1:0-3328 GCF_053589395.1 Nocardia sp. NPDC003345 | reverse complement strand
CGAGTCTCGAGCGCTGACAGCAGACGCTTCGGGGGCCGAACCCCGCGCGGCGGAGCCGCGCCAATAAACACAGAACCTTGGCGAGTAGGGTCACCTCCTCACCTTGGCGAGGAGGGTCACCTTCTCACCTTGGCGAGGAGGGTCACCTTCTCACCTTGGCGAGGAGGGTCACCTCCTCACCTTGGCGAGGAGGGTCACCTCCTCACCTTGGCGAGTAGGGTCACCTCCCCACCTCCGCGAGTAGGGTCACCTTCTCACCTTGGCGAGGAGGGTCACCTCCCCACCTCCGCGAGGAGGGTCACCTTCTCACCTTGGCGGGCAGGGTCACCTCCCCACCTTGGCGAGCAAGGTCACGTCGTCACCTTGGCGGTGGGGTCACCTTGTCGCTTTGGCGGGCGGGGTCACCCCTACACCCCCAGCGAGCACGGTCCCCCCTCACCTCGGCCGGTCAGGTCACTTCCAACGTGGCGAGCAGGCCCCCACCCCCACCCCCGTCCCGAACAAACCCACCCCACCCCCGCGAAGCCGCGCCGATAACCATCCCCCCGCCGCCAATAGACTCGTGTCATGAGCGACGGTCTGTTCGATATGCCCGGTGCGGGGCCGGTCACGGAAGGGATGGAGACCCCGGATCAGGCCGCCCGTGAGGCGGGCGTGCGGGCCCCGCTCGCGGTGCGGATGCGCCCGGCTTCACTGGACGAGGTGGTGGGACAGCAGCATCTGCTGGGACCGGGGTCGCCGCTGCGGCGGCTGGTGGAGGGTTCGGGGGCGGCGTCGGTGCTGCTCTACGGCCCGCCCGGCACCGGTAAGACCACCTTGGCGTCGCTGATCTCCCATGCGACCGGCCGGCGGTTCGAGGCGTTGTCGGCGTTGTCCGCGGGGGTCAAGGAGGTGCGGGCGGTGATCGATGTGGCCCGGCGGCGGCTGGCGGCGGGGGAACAGACGGTGTTGTTCATCGACGAGGTGCATCGCTTCTCCAAGACCCAGCAGGACGCGTTGCTCGCCGCGGTCGAGAACCGGATCGTTTTGCTGGTGGGCGCGACCACCGAGAATCCGTCGTTCTCGGTGGTGTCGCCGCTGCTGTCGCGTTCGCTGGTGTTGCAGTTGCATTCGCTCGAACCGGAGGATATCCGGGCGGTGCTGGCCCGGGCGCTGGCCGATGCGCGGGGGCTGGACGGGCAGTTCACCGTCTCGGAGGAGGCGCTGGACCATATCGTCCGGATCGCCGGTGGTGATGCGCGTCGGGCGTTGACGGCGCTGGAGGCGTCGGCGGAGTCGTCGCTGGACGGGCGGATCGATCTCGATCTCGTGGCCGCCAGTGTCGACAAGGCCGCGGTGCGCTACGACCGCGCGGGGGATCAGCACTACGACGTGATCAGCGCCTTCATCAAATCGATCCGAGGTTCCGATGTCGACGCCGCCCTGCACTATCTGGCCCGGATGCTGACCGCGGGCGAAGATCCCCGTTTCATCGCGCGACGGCTGATGATCCACGCGAGCGAGGACATCGGCATGGCCGACCCCACCGCCTTGCAGACCGCCACGGCCGCGGCGCAGGTGGTGCAGCTGGTGGGGTTGCCGGAGGCGCGGCTGGCGCTGGCCCAGGCGACCATCCATCTGGCGACGGCGCCGAAGTCGGGTGCGGTGGTGGCGGCGATCGGTGCGGCGATGGCCGATGTGGCGGCGGGTAAGGCCGGCGCGGTGCCGCCGCATCTGCGTGACGGGCACTATTCGGGTGCCGCCCGCCTGGGCAACGCCCAGGGCTACCGGTACCCGCACGACGATCCGGACGGGGTGCTGGCACAGCAGTATCCCCCGGATGAACTCGTGGGTGTCGACTACTACCACCCCACCGGTCACGGCCACGAAAGGGCGGTGGGACCGCGGGTGAGCACCCTGCGCAGGATCGTTCGTGGCCTGCGGCCCGGAAACGCGGCTCGGTGAAAAACGGGGTGCGCGGCACCGGTAGGCTGGATATTCGTGCAGACCCACGAGATCAGACGGCGATTCCTGGACCATTTCGTTCGTGCCGGGCATACGGAGGTGCCCAGTGCATCGCTGATCCTCGACGATCCGAATCTGCTGTTCGTGAACGCGGGCATGGTGCAGTTCAAACCGTACTTCCTCGGCCAGCAGACCCCGCCCTATCCGCGGGCGACCAGTGTGCAGAAATGTGTGCGCACCGGTGATATCGAGGAAGTCGGCGTCACCACGCGGCACAACACCTTTTTCCAGATGGCGGGGAATTTCTCCTTCGGCGACTACTTCAAGGAAGGCGCCATCCGCTTCGCGTGGGAGCTGATCACGAAATCCCAGGAAGACGGGGGGTACGGGTTCGATCCGGAGCGGATCTGGGTCACCGCCTACGAGGCCGATCCGGAGGCCGCCCAGATCTGGCGGGAGGTCGTGGGGGTTCCCGAGGAGCGGATCCAGTTCCGCGACGGTAAGGACAACTACTGGGATATGGGTGTGCCCGGTCCCGGCGGGCCCTGTTCGGAGATCTACTACGACCGTGGCCCCGAGCACGGGCGTGACGGCGGGCCGGTGGCCGACGAGGACCGCTATCTGGAGATCTGGAACCTGGTGTTCATGCAGGACATCCGTGGTGAGGACAGCCCGAAGCTCGGGTTCCCGCCGGTCGGGGTACTGCCGAAGAAGAATATCGACACCGGTATGGGTGTCGAGCGGATCGCGATGCTGTTGCAGGGCGTCGAGAACGTGTACGAGACCGATCTGCTGCGCCCGATCATCGACCGGGCCGAGGAACTGACCGGTCGCTCCTACGGTGTCCAGCACGCCGACGATGTGCGGTTCCGGGTTATCGCCGACCATGCCCGCACCTCGGCGATGCTGATCGCCGACGGCGTCAATCCCGGTAACGACGGCCGCGGTTACGTACTGCGCCGGTTGTTGCGGCGGATCGTGCGTTCGGCTCGGCTGCTCGGTGCCGAACAGCCGGTGATGAGTGATTTCATGCGCGTGGTGAGCGATCTCATGGCGCCCTCCTATCCGGAATTGGCCACCGATTTCGGGCGGATCGAAACGGTCGCCGTCGGTGAGGAGACCGCGTTCCGCAAAACCCTGAGCACCGGGTCGAAACTGTTCGACGAGACCGCCGAGCAGGTGAAGGCCGCCACCCCCACGGGTAAGACCGGCACGATTTCCGGCGCGGACGCCTTCACGCTGCACGACACCTACGGTTTTCCGATCGATCTGACGCTGGAGATGGCCGCCGAGGCCGGGCTGTCGGTGGACGAATCGGGTTTCCGGTCGCTGATGGCCGAGCAGCGCCGCCGCGCCAAGGAGGACGCGCACGCGCGTAAGCATG
>NZ_JBSFRU010000480.1:0-3354 GCF_053589395.1 Nocardia sp. NPDC003345 | reverse complement strand
GGTCGGCCAGCGGCAGCAGCTGCGGCTGCAGCGCCCCCAGGGCGGTTCCCGCGTTGTTTCCGGCGGTCAGCGCCCCGATCTCGATGGCCAGGTTGCGCGGTTTGTCCACATCGTAGCCACGGGCCTGCGCCACCTCGGCGGCGAAGATCTGCAGCGGCACCGTCGACAGCAGCGGCTGGTACAGGGTCGGCGCCGAAGGAATCTCGATCAGATCATCGGCGAACGGCCGCACCAGATCGTCGCCCTCCTCGGCGATCACGATCGTGCGCGCGCCCCGGGCCTGGATCTCCCGGATATTGCTGAGCAGTTTGGAGTGCAGCACCCCGCGGCCCTTCGGCGACGGCATCACCACGATCACCGGCAGCCCGCCCTCGATCAGCGCGATCGGCCCGTGCTTGAGCTCACCCGCCGCGAAACCCTCCGCGTGCATATAGGCGAGTTCCTTGAGCTTGAGCGCGCCCTCCAGCGCCACCGGGTAGCCGACGTGGCGGCCCAGGAACAGAATCGTGCGCTCCTGTGCCAGCTCCCGGGCGATCGCCCGGACCTGCGGCGCCGATTCCAGCACCCGCTCCACCAGCTTCGGCATGGCCTCGAGTTCGGCGAACTCGCGCGCCACCTCGTCGGGGTACTTGGTACCGCGCGCCTGCGCCAGCGCCAGCCCGACCAGGAGGTTCGCCGTCACCTGAGCGAGGAACGCCTTGGTGGAGGCCACCCCGATCTCCGGCCCGGCCCGGGTGTAGAGCACGGCGTCGGATTCGCGGGGGATCTGCGCGCCGTTGGTGTTGCACACCGCCAGCACCCGTGCCTTCTGGCTCTTGGCGTGCCGCACGGCCTCCAGGGTGTCGGCCGTCTCGCCCGATTGCGAGACCGCGACCACCAGCGTGGACCGGTCCAGCACCGGATCGCGGTAACGGAACTCGCTGGCCAGCTCGACTTCCACCGGCAGCCGGGTCCAGTGCTCGATGGCGTACTTGGCGACCAGGCCGGAGTGGTAGGCACTACCGCACGCCACCACGAAGACCTTCTCCACATCGCGCAGTTCCTGGTCGGAGAGGCGCTGCTCGTCGAGCACGATCCGGCCTGCCCGGCTGGGGGTCTGATCGAAATGGCCGATGAGCGTGTCGCCGACCGCGCCGGGCTGCTCCTCGATCTCCTTGAGCATGAAGTAGTCGTGACCGCCCTTCTCGGCGGCGGCCAGATCCCAGTCGATGGTGAACGGGCGCGACTGCACCCCTTCGGTCTCGCCGTGGAAGTCGGTGACCCGGTAGCCGTCCGCGGTGATCACCACGGCCTGGCCCTCGCCCAGCTCCACGGCCTCCCGGGTGTGTTCGATGAACGCGGTGACATCGGAGGCGATGAACATCTCGTTCTCGCCGACGCCGACCACCAGCGGCGTCGAATGCCGCGCCGCGATAATCGTGCCCGGATGGTCGGCGTGGGTGAACACCAGCGTGAACGCCCCCTCGAGCCGCCGCAGTACCGAGAGCGTGCTGGCCTCGAAATCACCCGCGGTCGGCCCCTCGGCGTAGGCCCGCGCCACCAGGTGCACGGCGACCTCGGTATCGGTCTCGCTCAGCAGCTCGACCCCGGCGCTCTCCAGTTCCCCGCGCAGCTGCGCGAAGTTCTCGATGATGCCGTTGTGCACCACCGCGAGCTTGCCGCTCACATCCCGGTGTGGATGCGCGTTGCGGTCGTTCGGCGCGCCGTGCGTGGCCCACCGGGTGTGTCCCATCCCGGTGCTGCCCGCGAACGCGCCCGCGCCCGCGGCACCCAGCGCCTCTTCCAGATTGCTCAGCCGGCCGGCGCGCCGTTCGATCGCGCTACCTCCGGCGCCGTCGAGAATCGCCACGCCCGCGGAGTCATAACCTCGGTACTCCATGCGGCGCAAGGCAGCGACGACGACGCCCAACGCGTCCCGGTACCCGACGTACCCCACGATTCCGCACATGGCTACTCAGAGTACTTATCCGCTAACGTTCTCGTCGTGTCGGCGTCTGTGAAATCGCTAATGAGCACTCTGACCAGCCGCGGCCCACACCGGGTGCTCCGCGGGAACCTGGCCATCGCGGGCCAGCCCGGAGTGGTGTACACCCCGGAGAGCGGTAGGGACCTACCCGCTGTCGCCTTCGGCCACGGGTGGCTCAGCCGTGCCGGGAACTACCGCACGCTGCTGGAACACCTCGCGTCGTGGGGGATCGTGGCGGCCGCACCGGATACCGAGCGCGGCCCGGTCCCGTCACATCTGAACCTCGCCACCGATCTGCTCACAACCCTCGACATCTGCACCGGGGTCCGGCTGGGTGACGGCGCTCTCACCGTGCATCCCGAACGCCTCGCCCTGGCCGGTCACGGCATGGGCGCGGGCGCGGCGGTGCTGGCCGCCGCCCAGCGCCGGGTCGCGGCGGTGGCCCCGCTGTTTCCGGCCCCCACCTCCCCCGCCGCCGAATCGGTGGCGCCCGGGCTCGACGCCCCCGCCCTCATCCTCGCGGGGGTGAGCGATATCGATTCGATGAGTTCCAACGCCGTCCCGCTGGCCGCCGAATGGGGCGGCCCGGCGATCCTGCGCACCCTCGAGGGCGCCGGTCACAACGGACTCGCCGAAGGCCGCCGCCTGCTGGCCGCGGTGGGCGGCGGCAAACACGAACCCAAGACCACCCGCACCACCCGTGCCCTGCTCACGGGTTACCTGCTGCACACCCTGCTCCGGGACAAGACCTACGCCGCGTTCGCCGACCCGGAAACCTCGATCAAGCACACCCACGTCATCGACCCGGCCGCCGCCCTGCTCGATCAGGAGACCGGCCGGCAGGAAGCGGCCCACCCCGATCCCGCGACCATCGGCAAACTGGTCCGCACGATCCGCAAATAGCATCCGGCGCGAGCCCTGTGCCCGGACCATCTTTTCACCCTCGACCGGTAAAGCGCAGCCCCGCTCCCTGGGCGGGAACGGGGCTGCTCGGTTGCCGGATTCGGAACCTACGGCCGGCCGGGACCGGGCCGGTTCATCGCTTCGGCATCATCAGCCACAGCACCAGGTAGACGAGGAACTGCGGGCCGGGCAGCACGCAGGACACGACGAACAGCAACCGGACGACACCGGAGCTCCAGCCGAAGTACTCGGCGATACCGCCGCAGACCCCGCCGATCCACTTATCGGTGGTGGAACGGGTGAAGCGGCGCGCGGGGGCGGTCATGGCGGTCCTTTCGGGTAGTGGCTACTACAACTCCACTATCCGGGCCGCCGGCCCCCGGCGGCATCGGTAGCGATACCGATACCCACCCTGATATTCCGGGGCGTGGGGGGGCGGGGGGGGGGCCGCGGGCGGCCGGGGGGGGGGGGGCCGGAGGGAAGGA
>NZ_JBSFRU010000479.1:0-3356 GCF_053589395.1 Nocardia sp. NPDC003345 | reverse complement strand
TTCGACGGCGGCGCGACGGCGCCGCCGGAAAGGTAACCGATGGACGTCACCGATTTCGCCCTGTTCCTGCTCCGGCTGGTCGTGGGGGCGACCATGATCGCGCACGGGGTCAACCACTGGATCGGCGGCGGCAAGATCGCCGGAACCGGCCGCTGGTTCAGCAGTCTCGGATTGCGCAACGGAGTCCTGCAGGCGTGGCTGAGCGTGATCACCGAGATCGGCGCCGGTGTACTGCTCGTCGTCGGTCTGCTGACACCGCTGGCGGCCGCGGCGGTGGTGTCGGTGATGCTGGTCGCCGCGCTGCTCGCGCACCGGAAGAACGGATTCTTCGTGATGAAGGACGGATACGAATACGTTCTCGTCCTGGGGGTGGTCTGTGTGGTGATCGGCCTGCTGGGCCCCGGATGGCTCTCACTCGACCATGCCGCCGGAATCGAGATCACCGGCTGGGCGGGAGGCGCCATCGCACTCGGCGTCGGCGTTCTCGCGACGGCCGGGTTGCTGGCCGTGTTCTGGCGGCCGCAGGCCCCGGCCACGCCGGACACCGAATCCTGAACTGTACGAACGGAGTAGTCATATGCGCGTCGGATTCATCGGACTGGGCAGTCAGGGCGGGCCGATGGCCCGCCGCATCGTCGAGGGCGGATACCCCACCACCCTGTGGGCCCGCCGCGCGGCGAGTACCGAACCGTACGCGGACACGGCGGCGAAGGTCGCGGAGAGCCCCGCCGCCCTGGCGGCCGACAGTGATCTGGTCTGCCTGTGCGTGGTCGGCGATGCCGATGTGCGGGAGGTCCTGGAACGCGAGGACGGTGTACTGGCCGGGTTCGCCGCCTCGGCGGCGGGCCGTAGCACGCAGCCGATCATCGCCATCCACAGCACCGTGCACCCGGATACCTGCCGCGAGCTGGCCACGACGGCCGCCGCGCAGGGCATCTCGCTCATCGACGCGCCGGTCAGCGGCGGCGCCCCCGCCGTGGAGGCCGGGCGGTTGCTGGTGATGGCCGGTGGCGACACCGCCACGGTCGAACGGTGCCTGCCGGTCTTCGAGACCTACGCGAACCCGGTGGTGCATCTGGGCGAGGTCGGCGCCGGCCAGACCACCAAACTGCTCAACAATCTGCTCTTCACCGCTCATATGGCCACCGCCGTGACCACGCTCGAACTCGGTGAGCGCCTCGGTGTGAGCCCGCAGCGCCTCGGCGAGGTGATCGGCAACGGCAGCGGGAACAGTTTCGCTCTCGGCCGGATCCTCGCCGGCGGCGGTTCTCTGGACCAGATCGCGGCACACGCCGGCGATCTGCTGCGCAAGGATGTCCGGCTGATCGGTGAGCTGGCCGCCGCGGCCGGAATCACACCGGGTGCCGTGCTCGATACCGCCGACGCGACACTCGCGCTGATGGGCCGGCCGCGCTGACCCAGCACCGCACCGGCCGCCCGACGCGTGCCCCGGTGCGCACCACCGGGGCACGGTGACACCGCGCCCCCGAACGAAGGAGAACCGAGTGCGTATCGGATTCGTCGGCGCCGGCCGGATGGGCGTCCCCATGATCCGGCGTCTCGTCGCGGCGGGCCACGAGGTGCGGGCGGCCGGGCGGACCCCGGCCGCCCGCGACGCGATCATCGGCGCGGGCGCCACCGCGGTCGGCACCGTATCCGAGACGGGACCGCAGGCCGAGGCCGTGGTGGTCTGTGTTTTCACCGATGAGCAGGTGCGCGAGGTATGCCTGGACAGCGGCCTGCTGGAGACCATGCCCGCCGGATCGGTGCTGATCCTGCACACCACCGGCAGCCCGGATACCGCGACCGCGATCGCCGCCGCCCCGGCCGCCGCCGGGCGTCTGGTGGTGGACGCCCCGGTCAGCGGCGGCCCGCACAATATCGCCGACGGCACCCTGACGGTGTTCCTCGGCGGTGCGCCGGCGGCCGCCGAACGCGCCCGACCCGTCCTGGCCGCCTACGCCGATCCGGTGCTGGCGGTCGGCGCGCTCGGTAACGGCCAGCGGGTGAAGCTGGTCAACAATTCGCTGTTCGCCGCCCAGATCGGGCTGGTCACCGAGGCGGTGCGCCTGGCCGGGCAGCTCGGCCTGGCCGAATCCGAGGTGCTCGCCGCGCTGCCGCACGCGAGCAGTTCGGGCCGGGCGGTACTGAGCGTCGCGGCGAAGGGTTCGGTCGCGGCCTTCTCCGAATCGGTCGGTGATTTCCTCCGCAAGGATGTCGCGGTGGCCCGGGACCTGGCCGAGCGCCTCGGCAGCGATCTGGGGCTGCTCGATCCGGCCATCCGCGCCGCGGTCGAACCCGCCTGATTATCCGGAGCTTTCCGGGACGGTCACCCGGCGGCCGGCCATTCCGGGGACCGGCCCAGCAGCCGCAGGATCCGATCCAGCGCGGGTCCGGTATCGGCGCCCGGTAGCGCCCGCGCGAAGGGGGATTCCGGGTTGTCGCGCTCCGCGCCGTCGGGTACACCGGCGGCGATCCGCAGCACCGGTTCCGCGAGCGTCTCGTCCAGTTCGTACTCCACGCCGAGGGCCCGCGCCAGGTCCCAGCCGTGGACCACATAGTCGACCAAATGGAAGCCGATCGCGAGATGCCCCGGCACCGTGACCCCGGGGCCGAATTCCGGCATCGCGAATTCACGGCCGGGCACATCGGCGGCCGCGAAGGCGTCCAGTACCTCGGTGGCGGCCTCGGCGTATTCGGCCGGCGTATGCGGACCGGGCGGGCGCGGCCGCCAGATCGCGAGATCCGCGGCGTCTCCGCGGGCCGCCGCGGCGAAACCGCGATGTTGTACGGCCATATGGGCCAGTAGTTCGCCGACGGTCCAGTCGGCGCAGGGAGTCGGGAGCCCGAGCCGGTCCGTGGTGACCAGTTCGGCGGTTTTCAGGGTTTCGAGCACGGCGGTGCGGTCGAGGTCTCGGAGATCGTCTGAAGTCATACGGCCAATAGTATGCATGCGCCTATCGTATGTCCATGCCTATCAATGCGAAGCCGGTAGGTTCTATCCATGGGATCGACGGACCGACCGGACCTGGCAGCGATGCTCGCGCCGCTGACCCGCAGCCTCATCGCGATGGAACTACCCGTACTCGAAGAGCACGGAGTCAGCATGTGGGCCTACAGCGTGCTCACGGCATTGTCGGCGGGCCCGGCGCGGGGACAGGGCGTGCTCGCCCAGGAGATCGGCGCGGACAAGACCCGCATCATCGCGGTCCTCGACGATCTACAGGCCCGGGGGCTCATCGAACGCACCCCGGATCCGGCCGACCGCCGCGCCCGGCTACTGGAACTCACCCCGCGAGGCCGCGAGCTGCACGCTTCCGCACAGGCCCGGATCCGTGCACGGGAGGAGGAACTGC
>NZ_JBSFRU010000478.1:0-3392 GCF_053589395.1 Nocardia sp. NPDC003345 | reverse complement strand
ACGGGCACTGCCGCGGGCACGGCTCCGTCCGGACTCTGCGCGGCCGGCGCCTCCGCGGCTTCCGGGCGGTCCGGAACGTCCGGGGCCACCGGTCGGTCCGAAGCCTCCGGTGCCACAGCGGAAACGAGTACTCCGACCGGTGTGCCCGCCACCGCGACCGTGACCGGACGGGTGGCCGGAGCGACCACGGGAGCGCCGGGATCGGCGGGGAGATCCGGGAACGCGGGTATCCCCGCGCCGGTCGGGATGAACGCCCCGGTGTACACGCTCTCCATCACCCGAACCGCGTCCGCGCGGGCGTCATCTGTCGTCCGTTGCACCGCGATATTGCCGGTGGCCGCATGGGGATCCAGCAGTGCGTCGGCGAGATCCGGTACCGCACCGGAAGGTTCGCCGATGGCGGCGCGGAGGGTCTCCGCGGCATCACCGGCCCGGGCCAGCCGCTGCCCGACGGTCGCCAGGACATCGGCCAGCGCCCGCCCGGCCGCCTCGAAATCCCGGACCGCCGCCGCGGCCGGGCCCGCGGCGGAACCGCGCCAGCCGTCGGCGATGGCTCCGCTGATCTCGGTATACGCCTGGGTGACCGCGTCGCCCAGGCCGCCCGCCGCCTCCCGCCAGGACTGCCCGCTGGTCTGCAGGACCGAGGGATTCAGTGTCGACACCCCGGTGTGGATCTGCTCGTGGGTGAGGTTGTCGAACACCTCCACCGTGGGGGCGTAATCGGGGTCCACGCGATCGTGGACGCCGCGGCGGCCGGTCTTCGGGAGTTCACGCACCGGATACTCCTGTCGTCTCGGCGGCGGTCGTCTGCACGACGGCCGCGACCTCGCTGTCGGCCTGCTGATACGCCGCGGCGGCGATCCGGAAGGTATGCGCGAGCTGTCGCGCCGTGGCGGAGTAGCGGCGCAGCGCCGCGATCGCCTCGGTGGCCTTGCCCTCGAACCCCTCGCGTAAAGCCGCCCCGGAGGCGAAGCCGCCGAAACCGGGCAGCGTGACCGCTGCGGACACCATCTCGATCTGCGCGTCCACCTGGTCGGCGAGTTGTTCGTAACGGACCGCACAGCGTTCCGGCGTTCCCTCGGCCACCAGGACCGCGTCGATCCACAACTGCCCGTCCTCGACGGCCGAGTCCAGTGCGGCGATCGTATTCGGCTGCACCCCGTCCCCCTTCTTCTCTGCCCATCGCGCAGCGGGCCCCACCTGCGCGCTACACCCGGCGCCGGCCCGCGACGATCTCCTGCGTCCACTGCACGATATCCGCCGTGACCCGCGTACGCACGCGTTCGTGCAGCAGATCGTGTCCGGCGCCGGGGTATTCGCGCAGGTCGGTTCCGGGCCGCGGGGCCGCCCAGGCCCGAACCGCCTCGACCGGGGCGCGCCGGTCGTCGACGCCGTGCACGGCGAGCACCGGCGGTAGCGCGGGGTCGGCCGCGGGCGGGCCGCCGAGCACACGGGCCGGCGTCCCGCACAGGATCAGCCCGGCCGTCGACGCCGGGTCGATCACCGCGGCAACGGGTTCGGGCCGGCTGCTCCGGCCGTCGGCACCGGCCGCGCCCAGCGCCAGAAGCGCGGTCACCGCGCCGAGCGAATGTCCCATCAGGACCAGCGGGAGACCGGGCGCCTGCGCCCGCACCAGCGCGACGAACCGCGCCGCGTCGTCCACCAGTTGTTCCGGCGGCACGGGCCGCTCCGGGTCACCCTCGCTGAGGCCCTGGCCCGCCGTATCCAGCGTCCACGCGCCCAGACCCGCCGCGTTCAGCTGCCGGGCGAATTCGTGATAGTGCCCGCTGTGCTGTCCGGAACCCGGCAGCAGCACGATCCCGGCGATCGCATCCGCTACCGGCCGGTCCCGATAGTGCAGCCGGCCGCGCGCACCGGCGAAGAAACCCATGCGCCGATTGTGGCAACCACGGTGGATAGCCGGGACACCGCCCGCGGCGACCGGCGGCCTGTCCGGCGGACTAGGGCGCGGGTTCGCCCGGCGCCACGGGCGCGGCGGCCGGTGCGGGTGCGGGCGCGCCGGGAGCGGGCGCGGGAGCGGGCGCCGGTGCGCCGGGAGCGGGGGCCGGCAGCGGGACCGGCTGGTCCGCGACCGGGAACATGCCGACGGTCGGGGTCATCACGCAGAGGGCGCCGGGGTAGTCGATGGTCCCCCACATCGAGGCGAGCACCGTGCCCGGCCCGCTGTTGACCTTCTTCGACAGCGACGGCGTACCGAATTCGGTGACATCGTCGAGCAGGCTCAGCCCGGAGGCACCGTTGTTGATATTGATCCAGGCGACCACCAGGCCGGAGGCCTGCGGGATACCCGAATGCCCGGGGGTGGCGTGGAAGGTCAGGGTGCCGGGCTCGCCGTTCAGGTTCGCGCTCGGGCCGTTGGCGGTTCCCGCGGCCACGATCGTGGTGATCGGGCCGTTGCTCCCGCAGCCGAAGGTGGGGGCCGCGTAGACGAAGGGGGTGTACTGCCCGATGCTGCTGATATGCGCGGCGGCGACATGGTCGGCGTAGCGGTGCAGCGCGTCGACGCCGGCACGGGTTTCGGGTTTGTCCGCGGTCTGCTCGTCGAGCGCGACGAGAGCGGTTTCCGCGGGGGTGCGGGCGGGTTCGGGTTCGGCCGCCGCCGGCGTGGTGAAGGTGAGGGCGGCACCGACACCCAGAGCGGCTGCTGTGGCTGCGGTGCGCGCGACGATTCTGTTGTGCACTGCTCTGAACTCCCTATATCCGATCTGGCGACGGCGCCGGAAAGTAACCGGCAGATCACCGCCCCACCGCTGCAAACTACCAGCAGCTTCGCTCCGCCGTAGGTCACACCGACGTTTCGGACGGGCCGGGTGGCCGGACGGACCCCGTCGCATGTGCTGCACTCGACACGGCACGATTGGCGGTGGGTGTAAGTTCTATGCGGGACAATCGAGACATATTTGGAGATGTGTATGAAACTAACTCTGTCTCCCGACGAGGTCGCCTTCCGCGACGAACTGCGGAAGATCTACAGCACCGCGATCCCCGCCGAGATCCGTGAACGCGTGAAATACGGTCACGAACTGTCCCGCGAGGACATCGTGACGGCCCACCGGGCCCTCAACGAGCACGGCCTCGCCGTGCCGAACTGGCCGGTGGAATGGGGCGGCAAGGACTGGACCCCCATGCAGCGCCACCTGTGGCAGGACGAGATGCAGCTGGCCAGCGTGCCGGACCCGCTCACCTTCAACGCGACCATGGTCGGCCCGGTGATCGCCCAGTTCGGCTCCGAAGAGCTCAAGAAGCGCTTCCTGCCGCCCACCGCGAACCTCGACATCTGGTGGTGCCAGGGCTTCTCCGAACCCGACGCCGGGTCCGATCTGGCCTCGCTGCGCACCACCGCCGTCCGCGACGGCGATTCCTACATCGTC
>NZ_JBSFRU010000477.1:0-3414 GCF_053589395.1 Nocardia sp. NPDC003345 | reverse complement strand
CCGTGTTTCAGCGCCCGAAGCGCATGTGGCGAAGCCACGAGTCTCGGGCGCTGAAACACGGGACCTCGGGGCCCGCAACCCCGCGGCGGCGAAGCCGCCGCCGACTACACTGCGCAGGTGCGGACGTTGTTGATCGTCAATCCGAATGCGACTTCTACCACGGCGGCAACCCGTGATCTGCTGGCGCATGCGCTGGAGAGCCGGACTCAGCTCACGGTGGCGCATACGCAGCATCGGGGGCATGCGGCGGAGTTGGCGCAGTGGGCGGCGACCAATGAGATGGATTTGATCGTGGTGCACGGCGGGGACGGGACGGTCAACGAGACGATCAACGGGTTCGTGCCGTTGCCGCAGGTGGACGATGGGCAGGCGTGGCGGCCGCGGCTGGGGATCATTCCGGGTGGGTCGGCGAACGTGTTCGCGCGGTCGCTGGATATCGCGCCGGATCCGGTGGCGGCGACCAATCAGTTGATCGATCTGTTGAAGGCGGGGGACGGGGATCGGCGGATCGGGTTGGGGATCACCGATGATCGCTGGTTCTGTTTCAGCGCGGGGGTGGGGCTCGACGCCGATGTGTGTGCCGCCATCGATGCGAGTCGCGCGAGGGGGCGGGCCGCGACTCCGGCGCGGTATGTGCGAACCACCGTCCGGCAGTTCTTCCGCACCAAGCGGGCGATGCCCGAGGTGACCGTGCATGTTCCGGGGCGTGAGCCGGTGACCGGGGTGCATTACGCGTTCGTCACCAACACCAGCCCGTGGACGTATCTGGAATCCCGTCCGGTGCGCACCAATCCGGGTACACGTTTCGAATCGGGTCTCGGAGTGTTCGCCGTGCGAACCATGGCGTTACTGCCTACACTGCGCCTGGCGACGCAGCTGTTGTCGCCGCACTCCGAGCCGAAGTCGCGGAAATTGTTCCGGGACGACGATGTTCCGTCGGTGCGCATCTCGAGTGCCGAGCCGATCGGCCTGCAAATCGACGGTGACTTCATCGGCGAACGCGACGTGGTGGATTTCACCGCTGTGCCCAACGTCCTGGACGTGGTCGCCCCGCGACCGGTTTGAGCTGACGCATTCGGGAAATACCTCTCGTTGTGCTGCAGAAACCGGCGCAGGCGAGTACAAAGGACTGCGGCAGGGCCCCGATGTGGGACTGCAGTGCGTGAGCTTTGCCACGGTGCATCGGATACCTATTGACATCTACGGTGTTCGTGAAAGCATTCACAAGCAACCGTGCGGAAACATTCAGTTCGCACAAGTGAACGACCCACCAACCGAACGGCGCCCTGTGCGGCGCCCTACAAAGGAGCAGAAGGAATGGACTGGCGCCATAAGGCCATCTGTCGCGACGAGGACCCCGAACTGTTTTTCCCGGTGGGCAACAGTGGTCCTGCGCTCGCGCAGATTGCCGATGCCAAGCTGGTCTGCGCCCGCTGCCCCGTTACCGCCGAATGCCTGTCCTGGGCCCTGGGTTCCGGACAGGATGCCGGTGTATGGGGCGGTATGAGCGAAGACGAGCGGCGCGCGCTCAAGCGCCGCAATGCGCGCACCCGTACTCGTACGTCTGTCTGACACAGCGCGGGGAAGCGACTACCGGACCACCGATTCAGCCCGGCCCGGGGAGTCGTGGAATGCCCGGCACCAGCCTTCTGGTGCCGGGCTGAATTTTTTCCGGAGCAGGCCGAACTCGGGCGTCCGTTATTTTGCCGAAATATGCCCCCTGAAAAATATGGGGTGTTTTCGGACACAGCCGATCATGGCTATGCATAATCGAAACAGGCGAGTTTCCGTCGGGTATCAGCGCGCCGCACGACGCCCCAGCGGTACCCGCAGCACCGCGTCCGTTCCGATATCCGCGCCCGGGTGCAGCCCGATCGATCCGCCCAATTCCGCGGTCACCAGAGTGCGCACGATCTGCAGGCCGAGACTGTCCGAGGATTCGAGGCTGAAACCGGCGGGCAGGCCGCCGCCGTCGTCGCTGATGATCACGTCCAGCCAGCGCGCCGAACGTTCCGCCCGGATGGTGACGGTTCCGTTCTGACCGCCATCGAAGGCGTGCTCGATCGCGTTCTGCACCAGTTCGGTCAGCACCATCACCAGCGGTGTGGCGCGCTCCGCCGAGAAGACACCCAGAGAACCCGCCCGCCGCACCGTGATTCGCGCGGTGTGCACCGTGGCGACATCGGCCATGATCGGCAGCAGCCGGTCCACGACCTCGTCCAGATCGACCTCTTCGTCCACCGACATCGACAGCATCTCGTGCACCGAGGCGATCGAGGTAACCCGGCGTACCGATTCGGTGAGCGCCACCCGGGCCTCCTCGTTCTCGGTCCGCCGCGCCTGCAGCCGCAGCAGCGCGGCCACCGTCTGCAGATTGTTCTTCACCCGGTGATGGATCTCACGGATGGTCGCGTCCTTGCTCAGCAGCGCGCGGTCCCGGCGCTTCACCTCGGTGACATCCCGCACCAGGACGGCGGCCCCCGCCAGTTCCCCGTGCGGCCGCAACACCAGGGTCCGCAGCAGGACCGTCGCGCCGCGCGCCTCCACCTCCATCCGGCGGCCGGTGCGGCCGGCGAGCGCGGCCTGGATATCGCCCACCACCTCCTGCGCGTCGAACGGGTCGGTCACCAGCGAGCGTGTGGTCACGGCCAGATCCTGACCCGCCAGATCCGCCTGTAACCCCATCCGGTGATAGGCCGACAGCGCGTTCGGGCTCGCGTAGGTGACGATCCCCGCCGTATCGAGCCGGATGAACCCGTCTCCGGCCCGCGGGCTCGAATGCGTGGCCGCGCGGTCCTCGGTGGTCGGGAACGTCCCGTCCGCCATCATCTGGCACAGATCGTCGGCACACGCGACATACGCGATCTCCAGACTGCTGCGCACCCGCGACCGCTGCCGGTCGGTATCGCGGCTCAGCACCGCGATCACATCGTCACCGCACCGCACCGGGATGGCCTCCCGGATCGCCTGCACCGGGTGCGGGTGGTACACGCCCTTCGCTTCGCCCTCGGTATCGGTGCGCACGATCTCACCGCTGGTCAGCGCGTCGAATACCTGTGAATGCTCGGAGTACCGGGCGACATTGCCCACCAGGTCCTCGAGATGGACCGTCGGCGCGGTGGTGGGCCGGCACTGGGCGACGCACACGATATCGGCGCCGTCGCCGACGGGCCCCGCCCCCACCCACAGCAGCAGATCCGAGAACGACAGATCCGCGAGCAACTGCCAATCCCCCACCACCCGCTGCAGATGATCCACCGCCACCCCGGGCAGATCGGTGTGCTCGGCCAGCAGATCACTCAACGTCGACATGCTGGAATATTAGGCGCGCCTTCGGCGCGCGGGGTTCGGCCCTCTGAGCGTCTGCTGTCAGGGCTCGAGACTCGCGGCTACGCCGCCTCGCTTCGAGCCCTG
>NZ_JBSFRU010000476.1:0-3426 GCF_053589395.1 Nocardia sp. NPDC003345 | reverse complement strand
TCTGCTGTCAGCGCTCGAAGCGCACGTGGCGAAGCCACAAGTCTCGAGCGCTGACAGCAGACGCCAAGGGGGCCGAACCCCGCGCGGCGAAGCCGCGCCAATAAACACAGCCCCTTCGCGGACAGGTTCGTTCCATCCTGCCGTTTCCGGGTTCGCGAGCCGGCTCCAGCTCTCAAATACCGGGTAGCGAGCGCAGAATCCCCCGGCCGTAGCGCTGGAACTGCGTATCGTCGACCATTCCCAGGGAATGCCGTTCGACCAGCAGTTCCCATTCCGAATACAGGTGCGCGACGCTCGGGTCGGCCTGTCCGGCCGCACCGTCCACGGCGACCAGCCGGACCGCGAAGTTGACGGCGCAGGTCAGCCTCTCGGTATCGGCCCGGTCCAGTCCGCTGAAGCACATCGTGGTGTTGCCGTCGTGGATTTCGACGATCGGGCGGCGTTCGGAGGTGTGCCCGCGAATCATCGAGGGGGGTTCCTCGGTGGCGCGGGCCCGCATGATCATCGGGATCGGCAGTTCGTGTGCGTAGGGCTCGTCGGTGCCCAGGGAGACCAGGAGCAGCCGCGCCGTGGTCACCGTCAGCAGGCAGGGGTCGTTGTCGCCGATCGGCGGATGGGCGATCACGTAGGCCGTCTCCAGGACGTACTCGTCCCGGGTGACCAGGCGGTGCAGGTCGGCCAGGGCGGCTTCGCCACGCCCGGTCGCCGACATCCGGCGGGTGGCGCGTTCGACATCGGCGCGGATCGGTCCGTCGGGGGTTTGTTCCGGGGCCGGGGCGGTGAGATCGGGGGCGGCGACGTCGACCCGCTGGGCGGCCAGGATCTGGTCGTTGATGCGGGAGACGATGCCGGCGGCGGCCGGGACGTCGTGTTCGGCGATGAGGACGGGTAGCGGGGTGCGGTCGGCGGGGACGCCGACCAGGACGGGGGTCGGGTAACGCAGATAGATCTCGATGACCACCGCGTCGTCGGCCCGCCGGCTCAGCCGTACTTCGAGCAGGTCGGTGACCGCGACGTCCAGTACCGGCTCGCCGTCGGTCTCGGTTTCGCCGTCGGCACCGGGGCGCAGGACGACCAGCCGCCCTTCGCCGTGCCGCACGATTGCCGTGGGTGTCCGTAACTCGACTATGTCCATACCCCCTGCGCTCGGGTCGTACGTCGATCACTATTGGTACAACGTGCGTGCCATGATTGTGATCACTACGAAATATCACAGTTCACGACACCGGGAACCACCGCGGTTTTCCCGACGTTTAGTTCTTGAAACTGCATCACCAGCCGAACTCCTGGCTTGCGATAGGTCAGGAAGCGCGATGTATCGACTAGACGGTACGCGGTAACGTGGCATGTCCGCATCCGAATCCGCCCACCGGGCGATCTCGGATACGGGTTGCGCCCCCCGAGCGGACGCATCGCTAGGCAAGTACGCGGAGACGCCTGAAAGGACTGGCCGCCCGGCCGACGCTCTATGAACCGCAAGACAGTGTTTCGCACCCTGGCGATAATCGCGGGCATTCTGCTCGTGATCTATCTGTTCAGTTACTTCGGCAACGACACCCGCGGCTGGCAGAGCGTCGACACCTCGGTGGCCCTCAACCAGCTGAACGACAAGGCGAACGTCGCTCACGTTCAGATCGATGATCGCGAACAGCAGTTGCGGATCGAGCTGAAGAACGGCAACGACGCCACGCAGGGCCAGAACAAGATCATCGCGAAGTATCCCGGGGGCAGTGACACCTCGGCGCAGATCTTCCAGGCCGTGCAGAATTCCGGCGCGCCGTACAACACGGTGGTCAAACAGGAGAGCTGGCTCACTCAGATCCTGCTGTTCGTGTTGCCGATGGTGATCCTGCTCGGGCTGTTCATCTTCGTGATGTCGCGGATGCAGGGCGGCGGCCGCGGCGGCATGATGGGCTTCGGTAAATCCAAGGCCAAACAGCTGTCGAAGGATATGCCGAAGACGACTTTCGCCGATGTGGCGGGCGCCGACGAGGCCGTGGAAGAGCTGTACGAGATCAAGGATTTCCTGCAGAACCCGGTCCGCTACCAGGCCCTCGGCGCGAAGATCCCCAAGGGCGTACTGCTCTACGGTCCGCCCGGAACCGGTAAGACGCTGCTGGCCCGCGCGGTGGCCGGTGAGGCCGGGGTGCCCTTCTTCACCATCTCGGGCTCCGATTTCGTGGAGATGTTCGTCGGTGTCGGCGCCTCCCGCGTGCGCGACCTGTTCGAGCAGGCCAAACAGAACAGCCCGTGCATCATCTTCGTCGACGAGATCGACGCGGTCGGCCGCCAGCGCGGCGCCGGGCTCGGCGGCGGTCACGACGAGCGCGAACAGACGCTCAACCAGCTGCTGGTCGAGATGGACGGCTTCGGTGATCGCACCGGAATCATCCTGATCGCCGCCACCAACCGCCCCGATATCCTCGACCCCGCCCTGCTGCGGCCCGGCCGGTTCGATCGCCAGATCCCGGTCAGCAATCCCGACCTGGCCGGCCGCCGGTCGATCCTGCGGGTGCATTCGCAGGGCAAGCCGATCGCGGCCGAAGCGGATCTGGACGGGCTGGCCAAGCGCACGGTCGGAATGTCGGGCGCCGATCTGGCGAATGTGATCAACGAGGCCGCGCTGCTGACGGCGCGCGAGAACGGCTCGACCATCACCGGCGACGCGCTCGAGGAGTCGGTGGACCGGGTGATCGGCGGTCCGCGCCGTAAGAGCCGCATCATCAGCGAGCACGAGAAGAAGATCACCGCCTACCACGAGGGCGGCCATGCGCTGGCGGCCTGGGCGATGCCAGATATCGAACCGGTCTACAAGGTGACGATCCTGGCCCGCGGTCGTACCGGCGGACACGCGATGACCGTCCCCGAGGACGACAAGGGCCTGATGACCCGCTCGGAGATGATCGCCCGCCTGGTGATGGCCATGGGCGGCCGCGCGGCCGAGGAACTGGTGTTCCACGAGCCCACCACCGGTGCCTCCTCCGATATCGATCAGGCGACCAAGATCTCGCGCGCGATGGTCACCGAGTACGGCATGAGTGCCCGGCTGGGTGCCGTGCGGTACGGCCAGGAACAGGGCGATCCGTTCCTCGGGCGTTCGATGGGGACCGCGTCGGACTATTCGCACGAGGTGGCCGGCGCCATCGACGAGGAGGTGCGCAACCTCATCGAGGCCGCGCATACCGAGGCGTGGGCGATCCTGAGTGAGTACCGCGATGTGCTCGACGATCTGGCCATGGCCCTGCTGGAACGCGAAACCCTGCACCGCAAGGATCTGGAGACCATTCTCAGCGCCGTGCAGAAGCGGCCGCGGATCACCGCGTTCAACGATTTCGGCGACCGTGTCCCTTCGGACAAGCCGCCGGTGAAGACGCCGGGTGAGCTGGCCAGGGAGCGGGGCGAGCCGTGGCCGCCGGAGCCGGTGGT
>NZ_JBSFRU010000475.1:0-3435 GCF_053589395.1 Nocardia sp. NPDC003345 | reverse complement strand
CGTCGGCACTGGCGACCTTGGCCGCGTCCGGGGAGGTCACGGCGACGACGGGCTTGCCCTCGGGATTCATCCACGCCCCGGCGAACACATCCGGACGTTCGGTGCGGAATTCGCTGGCATAGGACTGCAATTGCTGGGCCCGGGCCGACCGGTCCAGATATTCGGTCGGGGTCATACCGAGATCGCGGGACAGCGCTTCGACGAGTTCGGCCGGGAGATCCTCGGCTCTGAGCTGTTCGGGTGCCGGGTCGGCCGCCGCCGATGTCGCACCGAACAGGGGAGCCAGGAGGACGGTCGAGCTGATGACGGCAGCTTTGACCGCGGCGCGACGCGCCACCGACTTGCGCATGGAGTCCCTTCGTAGGCACTTGTGTGCCAGATAATCCGCGGCCACGGGCTTGAATCCGTTGGCGCGCAGGTTTCCTCGAGCAGTGACCGGGTGCCGGGGTGGCCGGAATACACCGGTCAGGCGAACACTCTATGGCACAAAACGCTATCTGGCTTCCTCTTGACGACCTTCTTTGGATCCGGTGTCGGGAAGGTCCATTTCGGGATCCTCGTCGGTGGGAAATGGCATCGGAAACGGGAAGAACTCATAACCCCGTGACGGCCGGGGCCGGGTGGTCGGGGTTTCGGTGGTGGTGGTCGGATCGGTGAGCGTCGGACCCGGTGTCCCGGTGACGTCCGTGGTGGTGGGCGCGGGGGTCGGGGTCACCGTCGCCGGCGGGGGCGGTGGCGGCGGTTCGGCGTAGGTCGGCTCCGGCTCGTAGGTGGGCTCGGGTTCGTAGGTCGGTTCCACCGGCACGGGCGCCACCGGCTGTGGCAGCACAGGCGGGGGCGTCGGCAGGGCGGGCGTCTCGGTGACCGTGGGGGTGGCCGGGGCGCCGGGTTCGGCGGCCCCGCGCCCCAGCAGGACCGCGACGCCGACGGCGCCGATGATCACACCGCCCAGGGTGGCGGCGGCCACCAGGCCCGCCGTCCGGCGGACGCCGGTCTCGGTGGCGGGGCGTGCCGCCGGCGCGGATTTCGACGCGGCCTTGCGCGCGCCGGTGGCGGGCCTGGCGACGGGTACGGCGGCGGCCGGGGCGCTGATCGCCGGGTGTTCGGCGGCGGGCGCACCTCGTGCGGCGGCCAGGACCCCCAGGCTGGGCCCACCGTAGGTGGTCTCCGGGTCCATGGCCGGCGAGATCGCGGAATACGCCTTGGCGGGAGTGTCGCCGCTACCCAGTTTGGGCATGACGATCGTGTCGAGGAACGAGTTCTCGGCGGTCGTGGGATCGGGCGGGGTGGCCCCGGCCGGGGTGTCGAGGACCACGGCCAGCGCGGCCCGGCCGGCGTTCTCCGCGAAGAAGCGGCCCGCTTCGGCCGCGGTGAGTCCCGCGGGCCGGGCCGGTAGGTCGTCTTCGCTGATCAGGGCGACCGTTTTCAACCCCAGATAATCCAGTGCGCCGCGCATGGCCAGCACCTGCGATACCGGCCAATCGGCCGGATGGGTGGCGTAGAACTCGGCCGCGCCGTGCAGATGATCGGCGGTCAGGTTGATCAGGCAGAACATCGCGGTGGCGAGCAGGTCCTCACCGCGGAAGGCCTCGCCGTCGTCCACCACCACACCGGCGGGATCGCCCACCGCCGCGACGAATCCGGTGATCGTATGGGCGTGACCGGGTGGCGGGTTCGTACCGCCGAGGACGGCGTCGCCGTCGTCGGACATGTGCAGAACGGGTTCCCGGAGGATGAAATGCGGATCCGCGCCGTCGCCGACGACCGCTGCGGCGCACACGTGTTCCGCGATGTGCAGGCCGACCCCAGTGGCCATCCTCGGATCCTCGCTTCGACGTACTCGTCCAACAACCACGACACGGGTTCGCCCGTGACCGGCCCGGCGGCGGGCGCCGGGTCACCACGGGCGGAGCATTGACAATAACTCCGATTCGGCACCGGCGGGGATCCGGGCGGAAGGTGCGCGGATGCCGGGGACGGCACAGCTGGGTCACGATGTCGTAGCGACGGGGTTCGGCCCGCCGATCGAGGGAAGACTGGTGCGGGCTCCGGCGTACGGGGGTGCGGGAATAGTTCGCCGGGGCCCGGGGTTGAGCTGTTCGACAATGTTGAGTGAACTCGGCTCAAGTTTGACTTGACGGCTCGCAGGGAGACGGGCAGGATTGAGCCGACCACGCTCAGTATTGCTGGGACCGTGCTCTATGCCGTGCCTGGGGCTGGTCCGGAACGCCGTGGCTCCCCGAGTCCGGCGTACATGGGCGGACAGGCCCGTACAGACACAAGCAGTCGGAAATTGAGGAGGAACAAATGGCTCGTGCGGTCGGAATCGACCTCGGGACCACGAACTCGGTCGTCGCCGTTCTCGAAGGTGGTGAGCCGGTCGTCGTCGCCAACTCCGAGGGTTCGCGCACTACGCCCTCTGTCGTCGCGTTCGCGAAGAACGGTGAGGTACTGGTCGGTCAGCCGGCCAAGAACCAGGCCGTGACCAACGTCGACCGCACGATCCGTTCGGTGAAACGCCATATCGGCACCGACTGGACCGTGGAGATCGACGACAAGAAATACACCTCGCAGGAGATCAGCGCGCGCACGCTGATGAAGCTGAAGCGCGACGCCGAGTCCTATCTGGGCGAGGAGATCACCGACGCGGTGATCACCGTCCCCGCCTACTTCGAGGACGCCCAGCGTCAGGCCACCAAGGAGGCCGGGCAGATCGCGGGCCTGAACGTCCTGCGCATCGTCAACGAGCCCACCGCGGCCGCCCTGGCCTACGGCCTGGACAAGGGCGACAAGGAACAGACCATCCTGGTCTTCGACCTCGGTGGCGGCACCTTCGACGTCTCGCTGCTGGAAATCGGCGAGGGCGTCGTCGAGGTCCGCGCAACCTCCGGCGACAACCACCTCGGTGGTGACGACTGGGACGAGCGGGTCGTGCAGTGGCTGGTCGACAAGTTCAAGTCCAGCTCGGGCATCGACCTGACCAAGGACAAGATGGCCATGCAGCGGCTGCGTGAGGCCGCCGAGAAGGCCAAGATCGAACTGAGCTCCTCGCAGAGCACCTCGATCAACCTGCCCTACATCACCGTCGACGCGGAGAAGAACCCGCTGTTCCTCGACGAGCAGCTCACTCGCTCGGAGTTCCAGAAGATCACCTCGGACCTGCTCGACCGCACCCGCGCGCCGTTCCAGTCCGTGGTCAAGGACGCCGGGATCAAGGTCTCCGATATCGACCACGTCGTTCTCGTCGGTGGCTCCACCCGGATGCCCGCGGTCTCCGAACTGGTCAAGGAACTGACCGGTGGCAAGGAGCCCAACAAGGGCGTGAACCCGGACGAGGTCGTCGCCGTCGGCGCCGCCCTGCAGGCCGGTGTGCTCAAGGGCGAGGTCAAGGACGTCCTGCTGCTCGATGTGACCCAGCGACAGCGGGGTCACATC
>NZ_JBSFRU010000474.1:0-3449 GCF_053589395.1 Nocardia sp. NPDC003345 | reverse complement strand
TAACGGAACTATAGACCCTTTAGGAGTCGACATGGAGTACCGGCGGATGGGTGCCTCGGGTCTGGTCGTACCCGCCCTGAGTTTCGGAGCGGGTACCTTCGGTGGCCGCGGCGAACTCTTCGGCGCCTGGGGCGATACCGATATCGAGCAGGCCCGGCGCATGGTGGATATCAGCCTGGACGCGGGCGTGACGATGTTCGATACGGCCGATGTCTACTCCGACGGCGCCTCCGAGGAGGTGCTGGGCGCCGCCATCCGCGGCCGTCGCGACCGGCTGCTGCTCTCCACCAAGGCGAGCCTGCCCACCGGGCCCGGACCGTTCGACGCGGGCTCGGGCCGGGCCCGGTTGATCGGCGCGGTCGAGGCCTCGTTGCGGCGGCTCGGCGTCGAGCACATCGACCTGTTCCAACTGCACGCCTTCGACGCTCACACCCCGATCGAGGAGGTTCTACGGGCGCTCGACGATCTGGTCCGCGCGGGCAAGATCCGGTACCTGGGCGCCTCCAATTTCGCCGGGTGGCAGCTGATGAAATCGCTGGCCGCCGCCGACCGCGGCGGATTCACCCGCTATATCGCGCATCAGGTCTACTACTCGCTGGTCGGCCGCGACTACGAATGGGAGCTGATGCCCTTGGGTCTGGCCGAAGGCGTGGGCGCGGTGATCTGGAGCCCGCTCGGGTGGGGCAGGCTCACCGGCAAGATCCGGCGGGGACAACCACTGCCCGCGGGCAGCCGCCTGCACCGGACGGCCGAGGCGGGCCCGCCGGTGGACGACGAGCACCTCTACACGGTGGTCGACGCGTTGGACGAGATCGCCGCCGAAACCGGCCGGACCGTCCCGCAGATCGCGCTCAACTGGCTGCTCACCCGGCCGACTGTCGCGACCGTGATCGTCGGCGCCCGAAACGAGGAGCAGTTGCGACAGAACCTCGGCGCGGTCGGCTGGGAACTCACCGCCGACCAGCTGGCGCGGTTGGACAAGGCCAGCGCGCTGACCCCGCCGTACCCCTACTACCCGTACTACCGCCTACCGGATTTCACCCGCCTCAACCCGCCCGCGGCCTGACGGCGGCCCGGTGGCCGCCCGCCGCGGCGAGCGTGGGCCCGGCGTACCTCCGGGCCCGGTCGCCCGACCTCAGTAGACGTCGCGGACGTACCGTTTCTCCGCGACCAACTGCTTCTTGAAGGCCAGCGCGCCGTCCTCGTCCAGTTTGCCGTGGACGCGGGCGATCCGGAGCAGGGCGTCATCCACGTCCTTCGCCATCCGCGCGGCGTCACCGCAGACGTAGAAATGCGCGCCGTCACGCAGCCACGACCAGAGCTCGGCGCCGTGCTCGATCATCCGGTGCTGGACGTAGATCCGTTCGCGCTGATCCCGGGAGAAGGCCAGATCGAGCCGGGACAGATGCCCGGACCGGAACATATCCTCCAGTTCGGTGCGGTAGTAGAAGTTCTGGGCGGCATGCTGATCGCCGAAGAAGAGCCAGTTGCGTCCGGTGGCGCCCCCGGCCCGCCGCTCGCGCAGGAAACCCCGGAACGGTGCGATACCGGTACCCGGGCCGACCATGATCATCGGCACGGAGGGGTCCAGCGGTGGCCGGAAATGCGGGGCGCGCTGCAGGAACACCGGCACCGTCGCGTCTTCGGCGCGATCGGCGAGGAAGGTCGAGCACACACCGCCGCGCCGGGCCGCCGATCCCGCGGCGGCCGGGTCGCCGTACCGGACGATCCCGACGGTGAGCTCCACCCGGTCCGGGTCGAGCAGCGGGCCGGACGAGATCGAATACTGACGTGGTTGCAGCTTCTTCAGCACATCCAGCCATTCGACCAGGTCGGCCTGTACCGGGAAGTCCCGGAGCACATCGGCCGCCTGCCGGTCCCACAGGTATCCGGCCAGTTCGTTGCGATTGTCCCGGCGCAGCAGTTTCGCGAGCCGGTTGCTGGAATTGTGTTCGGCCACGAACTCCAGCAGGTCGCGGGAGACCTTGGTGATGTCGTAGTGGGTGCGCAGGGCGCTGTGCAGGCTCATCTCCGCGGCGCCGACGGTGACGGTCCGGTTGCCGTCCAGGCCGGTGGCGTCGAGCCATTCGCCGACGAGCGAGCGGCAGTTCACCGGCCATACGCCCAGTGAGTCGCCGGCCTCGTATCGGGCGCCCAGACCCTGGAGATCGAAGACGAAGCGCCGGACCTCCTTCGCCGCGCCGGGGGCCGTGAGCAGTTCGTTGCGCAGCAACGGCGCGGAAACGGGATTCGCGCGGGTAAAGGGTTCGGGCACGCGCTGGGTGCGGACGGCAGCCGGGCGCTCCAGGACGGCGGTCGCGGCCGCGGGACGTGCGGCCGCCGGGCCCACGCCACCGCTTCCGGATGCTCCGGTGTTCGGTGCGGCGGTGTCCGCGGTGCCGTCCGGCCCGGCCGCGCCCGGCCCGGAGTCCGACAGGGCCGCGATCAGATTGTCCAGCCAGTCCGCGCCCGGCTCCTCGAAATCGGGTTCACAGTCGATCCGGGGCAGCAGTCGGGTGGCACCGCGCTCGGCGAACAGGGTGTCCAGCTTGCGGCCGTGGCCACAGAAATCGTCGTAGGAGGAGTCGCCGAGGGCGAAGACCGCATAGCGCATACCGGTCAGCCGCACCGGGCTCGCGTCGAGCCGGGTCCAGAAATCGGAGCCGTTGTCGGGTGGACCGCCGTCGCCGAAGGTGCTGGTGATCACGACCACATCGCCGGTGAGCGCGGCGAGTTCGCACGAATCCATATCGACCAGTAGCGGCCGGAAACCGGCGTCGGTCAGCCGTTGTGCCGCACCGGCCGCGAACTCCTCCGCGGTACCGGTCTGTGAGGCCCACAACACAGTGACCGCCGGCGACTCCGGCTCGGTATCGGCGTTCATCGCGGCCCGCGAATACATTCCGGCGAGCAGCCCGTCCACCCAGACCCGGCTCCGCGACGACAGGGGTGCCGATTCCGGCAGCACCGGCTGGCCCGCCACCGGAATCGAGTGCAGGGCGGCGAGATACCCGCCGAGATAGATCCGTTCTGTCTCACTCAGGGTCGGGGTGGCGGCGGTATCCAGTCCGAGGGTCGCGGCCAGCGGATGGGTGCCGGGTACGGTCACGCCGGAGTCGACGGCGGGCGATTGCGGTGCGCGCGCGGATGTCACCGGCGCGACCCGCCGCAGTGATACCGCGCACGCCTTGAATTCCGGCTGGAGCGAATCGGCATCGACCGCATCGTTGGTCACCGCGTTGATGGTCAGGTACTCACCCTGTTCGTCGTTCCAGTGGAAGGGCGCGAAGCAGTCGCCGGGGCGTACCCGGTCCGCGATCCGGGCCGGTAGAACCGCCCGCCCACGCCGCGAGGCGATTTCGAGCTGGTCGCCGGGTTCCAGGCCCAGAGCGCGGGCGTCGTCGGGGTGGATCTCGACGAACGGCGCGCGGTCGAGCTTGTTCAGTTTC
>NZ_JBSFRU010000473.1:0-3457 GCF_053589395.1 Nocardia sp. NPDC003345 | reverse complement strand
CTCACTTCACACCTCCTTCTCACTCCCCCCTCCTCTACCTCGATCTGCTCCCTCTATCACACACCCCGTCTTTTCTCTTCGGCGGGCGGACCCGCCCCCCCGCCGGTTACCCCTCCACGATGATCGTGCCCCGCATCCCGGGATGGATCGGGCACAGGTACCGGTACTCGCCGGGCTGGGTGAAGGTGTGGCTCCAGTCGCCGACCTCGAGCAGTGGACTGTTGATACTCATGGCCTTGTCGCCGATGCCCTGCACTCCGTGCGGCAGATCACCGTCGAAGTGCCAGTTCACGGTTTCGCCGGCGGAGATGGTGACCTCGTCCGGGGAGAAGCGGTCCTCCTCGACGCGAATGGTGACCGCCGCGTCCGGACTGTGGTGGTCGTGCGTCCCGGAGGTGTCGGTCCCGCCGGTGGGCGGAGTCTCCGGACCTTCGGCGCCGCAACCCGACAGCAGGGCCGCGATCAGGAGAAAGCCGGCGGCCGGGGCGAGTACACAGCGGTGCGATCTGGGCATGAAAGTCAAGCGTAGTCTGCTGAAGTCGCTGTCCGTCCGAGTGTGGAGGTGTGTTCGGTGACCGGCTACTACACCGCCGACGAGGTGCGCTCGGCCGAGGCCGACCTGTTCACCAGGGTCCCCGCCGGGGAGCCCATGCGCCGCGCCGCCTACGGGCTGGCCGGGGTTGTCGCGGCCGAACTCCGGGCCCGCCGCGGCGGGGTCGCCGGACGAACGGTGGGGTTGCTGGTGGGATCCGGGGACAACGGCGGTGACGCGCTGTGGGCGGGGGCGATGCTGCGCGGGCGCGGGGTGGCGGTGGTCGCGGTACTGCTGAGCCCGGATCGGGCGCACCGCGAAGGCCTGGTCGCGCTCCGGCGGGCCGGGGGCCGGGTGTGTGCCGAGACGGCCCGGGCCACTACCGAATTGGCGGGCGCCGATCTGGTCATCGATGGCATCGTCGGTATCTCCGGGCGTGGGCCGCTGCGTCCGGAGGCGGCGAGAATCGTCGCGGAACTGGATGCTCCGATCGTGGCGGCCGATCTTCCGAGTGGGATCGATCCGGATACCGGCGCGATCACCGGGCCCGCGGTCCGCGCCGAGGTCACGGTGGCGTTCGGTGCCCGCAAACCGGTCCACGCCCTGGCGGCTCCGCACTGCGGCCGAATCGAGCTGGTGCCCATCGGGTTACGGCTGCCCCCGGCAGGTTTGTCCGCATTGGAACCGGTGCGGGTGGGTGCGGGCTGGCCGGTGCCGGGACCGGCCGACGACAAATACAGCCAGGGGGTCACCGGGATCTGCGCGGGCAGTGAGACCTATCCGGGTGCGGCGGTGCTCTGTACGGGCGCGGCGGTGGCGGCCACCTCCGGGATGGTGCGCTACGCCGGTACCGCGCACGCGGCGGTACTCGCGCACCGGCCCGAGGTCGTCGCCGTGCCCCGGCTCGCCGACGCCGGACGGGTGCAGGCGTGGGTGTTCGGACCCGGTTCCGGCACCGATACCGCCGCCCGCGACCGGCTCGCCGAAATCCTCGATACCGAAGTGCCCGTCGTGGTCGACGCCGACGGGCTCACACTGCTCGCCGCCGAACCCGGATTGGTGCGTGGCCGCCGCGCGGCGACCGTGCTCACACCCCACGCCGGCGAGTTCGCCCGGCTCACCGGTCACGAACCGGGCGCCGACCGGATCGCCGCGGTTCGCGAACTGGCCGCGCGGTGGCAGGTGACCGTGCTGCTCAAGGGCCGCGCGACCCTGGTCGCCGAACCGGGCGGGCCGGTGCTGGTGAACGAGGCCGGCGGCTCCTGGGCGGCGACCGCGGGCGCCGGTGATGTGCTGTCCGGGGTGATCGGTGCGCTGCTGGCCGCCGGACGTGACCCGGCGTGGGCCGCGGCCGCGGCCGCCCGTGCGCACGCACTGGCCGCCGGGCTGGCCGCGCACGCCGCGGTGCCGGGGGGCGAGGGCGCCGCGCCGATATCGGCCACGCCGCTGCTGGGCCGCATCCCGGAGGCGGTCGCCACACTGCGGGCCCTGGCCGCCTGAGATCCGGCTCGGACCCGGCGGGTGGCCGTGGTCCGGCCCGGCCGGGGAGATGGCAGTATCGGCAACTGTGAATGGGCAAGTGGAGACCGTGGTCGACCTGGACGCCATCGCGCACAACGTGGGCGTATTGCGCGCACACGCCGGCGACGCCGCGGTGATGACGGTGGTCAAGGCCGACGGCTACAACCACGGAGCCGTCGAGGTCGCGCGGGCGGCGCTGGCCGCGGGGGCCGCCGAGCTCGGGGTCACCACGGTGGCCGAGGCGGTGGCCCTGCGCGAGGCCGGTATCCGCGCGCCGATCCTGTGCTGGCTCAATGCCTATGACGCGGATTACGCCGCCGCCATCGCCGCCGATATCGAGATCGGGGTCTCCTCACCGGAACAACTGGATGCGGTCGCCGTAGCGGCCCGGGAGCTGGGCCGGCAGGCCGTCGTCACGCTCAAGGTCGACACCGGGCTCAATCGCAACGGTGTCGATCCGCATATCTATCCTGTGGTGCTCGCCACGCTGCGCAAACTCGTCGCCGAGGAGTCCGTGCGGTTCCGGGCCATCTTCTCCCATCTCGCGCACGCCGACGAGCCCTATCATCCGGTGATCGATCTCCAGCGCGACCGGTTCGTGGAGGCCGTCGCCGCGGCGCGGGGGCACGGACTCGAACCCGAACTCGTCCATCTCGCCAATTCCGCGGCCACGCTGACCAGGCCGGATCTGGCCTTCGACATGGTGCGTCCGGGTATCGCGGTCTACGGCCTGACCCCGGTGCCCGATATCGGAGACTTCGGCCTGCGCCCGGCCATGACCTTCCAGGCCGAGGTGGCGCTGGTCAAACACGTCGCCGCGGGTGAAGGCGTGTCCTACGGGCACGAATGGACCGCTCCCGCCGACACCACGGTCGCGCTCATCCCGGCCGGCTACGCCGACGGCGTCTTCCGTCCACTGGGCGGGCGGATGGAGGTCTGGGTCGGCGGGCGGCGCCGGCCCAACCGGGGCCGGGTGTGTATGGACCAGCTGGTCGTCGATCTGGGGGACAACGCCGACGGTGTGGCCGAAGGAGATCCCGCGATCCTGTTCGGACCCGGCGATCACGGGGAACCCCATGCCCAGGATTGGGCCGATCTGCTGGGCACGATCCATTACGAAGTGGTGTGCTCGCCTCGTGGACGGGTACACCGTCGGTACCGGGGAGGAGCGCGGTGAAGGCACGGACGACACTTTTGCGCGGCGGGCTGGCCACGGCCGGGGTAGTCGGAGCCATGGCCGGGGCGCACGCGCTGCGCCGGGCCGGTGCGAAGGTGTTGTGGCCGCCGGTTCGCGACGAGTACCGGGACGAGAACTTCGCCCTGATCGATCTCGACCGGGCCGGTGAGGTGATCGCCGACGACGGTGTGTGCCTGGCCACCCGGGAATGGGGTTCGGCCGATGCC
>NZ_JBSFRU010000472.1:0-3463 GCF_053589395.1 Nocardia sp. NPDC003345 | reverse complement strand
AATTTTGGAGCGGCTCCGCCGCTCGAGGGTGGGGCCCTGTTAACCCGGTTCTTCACTCCCGGCGGTCGGTCGCTGCGCTCCCTCCCTCTGGTCGCTCCAGAACCGGGCGGGCCCCACCCTTGACGGATGCGATCATCCGGCAAGAGCGCTATGCATCCCATCTCACTGCCCGCTGGAGAACCGGGGCGGGCCCCTGGGGGTTGCTCGATTCGGTCAGAGGCTGTCGGTGACGCGGAGGGCCAAGGCCAGGAAGGCGTCGGCTCGGCGTTCCTCCGGCGTGCGGGGTTCGCCCTCGTCGATGGTGACGAATTCGGCGTCGTGCAACAGGAGCTCGGCTTCGACCCGCATGATCGCGCGGATGAACGGCGGCGCGACTTCCGGCGGCAGATCGCCGTTGACCACATAGCTCCCGTCGGACAGGGATTCGGTGGACACATAGGTCAGCGCGCGCAGCAGATCGTCCCGGTGCTCACCGGCCACCAGGTCGGAATCCGTTTCATCCGCCATTGCTATAGATTACCGGGACCGGCGGCCCGCCCGGGTACCCCGCGACGTTCGCGGGCGCCACCGCGGTACGGCCCGCCGGTCCGCGCGCCGATGGCAGACGGGTCGGGGGTGGATCGTGGGCGGCACGGGGGCCCCGGGCGCCTCCGCGCCGCTCACGGCCTATTTCCGATCGGCCACGATCTGCGCGAGAACCTCGGTCAGGCGGGCCTCCAGGGTGTCCTTGCGCAACCCGGCGTCGGACAGGATGCCCGTTCCGTTCTCCTGTTCCAGGATGGCCAGCAGGACGTGCTCGGTGCCGATGTAGTTGTGACCCAGGCGCAGCGCTTCGCGGAAGGTCAGCTCCAGCGCCTTCTTGGATTCGGCGTCGAAGGGGACCAGACCGCTCATCTTGCCGGCGGTCACGGCGGCACCGAGTTCCCCTGGGGAGATCGCCGCACCGGGTTCGGCGCCGGAAGCGGCGATCGCGGCCGTGGCCAGGTCGGCCGGCGCGACCCCCTGCTCCACGATCAACCGGCCGGCCAGCCCATCGGCCTGACTGAGCAGTCCCAGCACCAGATGGGCGAGCGTGATCTGCGAACTACCGCCGATATTGGCCGCCTCTTGCGCCGCGACGACCATCGCGCGGGCGCGATCGGTGAATTTCGCGAAGCCCGCGTTGGGGTCCATCTGATCGGAGGGGTCGCCGGGCGCTTTCGGCACGAAGCGCTTCTGGGCGGCCTGTTTGCTGACACCCATACTGGCGCCGATCTCGGTCCACGAGGCGCCGGACCGGCGGGCCTGATCGACGAAGTGGCCGATCAGGTGATCGGCGAGTTCACCGAGGTGGCCGGCGGTGACCACCGCGTCGGAGAGCTGTTCGAGGGCATTGTCGGGCCGGGCTTTCTTGATGACCTCGATGAGATCGTCCAGCCGTACTGAGGAAGTCATGCGTCAACTATAGGTTGACGCATGACCGAGCGTCAACCAAAAGTTGACGATCTTGCGCTCAGGTCCGTCCACCCGGACGGCGGAGCCGCAACCGCGAATCACCGCGCAATTGCGGCCGGCGGATCTCCGGCCGCCGCAGCACCGGCATGCGCCGGTCGGCGCGCCGCTGCGCCCGCCGTTCCGCCGGTTTGTACTGCCAGGTCTCCGGCCGGGCCGCGACCCAGCGCTGCGAGTACCAGGCGAAGGGGATATGACCCAGATAGAGCACGATCAGCACCAGCAACAGCACGATCGGATAGGTGATCAGCGCCGCGCCCGCCAGCGCGACGAGCACCAGCAAACCGGCCGCGGCCTGCGGCGCCACCGACACCGATTTCAGTGCGAGCGTAGGAATGGTGCTGACACACAGCGCGGCCGCGAACACCGTCCAGGCGGCCACTACGGGGAAACTCGTCCACCAGCCGTCGCCGAACTGCACCAGCACCGCGATCGGCGCCATGGCGATGAGGGCGCCCGCGGGAGCCGGGACACCGACGAAATACTCCCGGGCCCATTCGGGGCGGGTGTCGTCGTCCATCAAGGTGTTGAACCGGGCCAGCCGCAGGACCACGCTCACCGCGAACAGCAGTGCGATGATCCAGCCCGCCCCGCTGCTCTCGCCGTCGAACAGCACGACATAGAGGACCAGGGCCGGCGCCACTCCGAAGGAGATGGCGTCGGACAGGGAATCCAACTCCGCGCCGATCTTGGTGGTGGCCGACAGCAACCGGGCCAGCCGGCCGTCCAGGGTGTCGAGCACCGCGGCGGCGCCGATCATGGCGAGCGCGATCTTCAGCTCGCCCTCCAGCCCGAATTTCACGGCGGACAGTCCCGAGCACAGGGCCAGGATCGTGACGATACTGGGCAGCAGCCGGATGGATCGGCGCCGCCTGCCTTCGATGACCTGCTCCATCACGTATCGGCCGACGGCAGGACCGCCAGGACCGTCTCCCCTCCGATCGTGCGCTGCCCGACGTTCACGAGGGGCCGGGTACCCGCCGGGAAATAGGTGTCCACGCGGGAGCCGAAACGGATCAGGCCGTAGGTGTCGCCGATGGTGACCCGGTCACCGGGGGCGGCGTCACAGACGATCCGCCGCGCGAGCAGGCCGGCGATCTGAACCACCACCACCTGCTCTCCGCCGTCGGTGTCGAGCAACATGCTGCTGCGCTCGTTGGCGTCGCTGGCCTCGGGCAGATCCGCGGATTTGAACTGGCCGCGCCGGTACTGCACATCGCGCACCACACCGGACACCGGGATGCGCTGCACATGGACGTCCAGCACGGACAGGAAGATGCTCACCCGAGGCAGCGGACTGTCGCCGAGCCCCAGCTCGGCGGGCGGCGCCGCGGTATCCACCAGCGCGATCTCACCGTCGGCGGGCGCCACGACGACACCGGGCCGGTTCGGCGGTACGCGGTTCGGGTGCCGGAAGAAGGTCGCGCTCGCGAGAGCGGCCGCGAGTCCGCCGCGGCGGATCCAGCGCCGCCGCCGCCCGAGCACCGCGACGGCCAGCGGCGCGGCCACGAACGGCAGTCCGGCCGGGTGCAACGGCGGGATCGCGTTACGCACCAGATCGGCCAGATGAGCCGGACCGGAACGTTCCGGAGTGCCCGGCGGGGTGGGACGGCGTGCCACTGATTCCTCTTTCGTACTCGGTTCGATCCACCCGGACCGGGGTGACGGCCGGACACCCACACGGCATCCCCCGCCGGACCCGTCCGGCGCAAGCGTTCACACCTTACGCCGAACCGGGCCGGCGGGGCCGGGTTCGCATCCGCGGCTACCGCCGCACGACTGCCTTCACCAGGAACAACAGGATCACCGCGCCCGCCAGGCAGGTGAAGAAGCTGAACCACAGGCCGCCGCCCTCGACGTCCACGCCGAACAACTGGAGCAGGAAGCCGCCGAGCAGGCCGCCGACCACACCCACCACGATGTTGAGCAGAATGCCCTGCTGAGCATCGGTTTTCATAACTTTGCTCACCAG
>NZ_JBSFRU010000471.1:0-3489 GCF_053589395.1 Nocardia sp. NPDC003345 | reverse complement strand
TGCCGTTCCTGCGGGACTGGCGGCGGCCGCAGGAGGAGCTGGACGAATCCTCGCGTGCCGCCGCGCTCGAGGCCGTGGTCGACCTGCACACCTTCGATCCCACCCAGCTCGAGGACATCGCGCGGGCCGCCGGCGCGGTCGACGTCGCCGCCCATACCGAGGAATTCGCCGCAGCCCTGTGGGGCTGGCCGGTGCGGACCTTCGAAGCGGCCGTCCCCGACGAGAAGCTCACCTTCGGCTACCGGATGGCGATGTACCGGGCGTGGCTCGGCCTGAGCTGGCTGGACGAGAACGTGATGCGCCGGGTGGTCCCGCGGCAGTTCTTCTACAACGCCATGATCACCGGGGTGAAGCCGGGCGCCGCCGCGAACTAGTGGGATACGGCTTCGGCGCGGCCGACCTCGCCTACCTGAGGTCGGCGCCGGGTGCGGCCGCGCTGACCGAGGTCGCGCGGCTCGAACTGTCCCCGGCCTCGCAACTCCGCGATATCGCGTCGGTACGGCGCGCGCACGGTGAGCGCGCGCCCGCGCTCGTGGAAACCGTGCGCCTGCGCCGCCGGGCGGCCGTCAAACTGCCCGGTGCCCAGGACTGGTTGTTCACCGACGACGCCCTGCAGCAGGCCACCCCCACGGCTGTGGCCCGGCATCGCGCCCGGCGGCTGGCGGGTCGGGCCGTGCACGACGTGACATGCTCGATCGGCGCGGAGCTGGCCGAACTGGCCCGGGTGTGCCCACAGGTGATCGGCAGTGATCTGGACCCGGTCCGGCTCACCATGGCCCGGCACAACCTGACCCGGCCGGAACCGGATCCGGCCGGCTTGCCGGGGTCGATCTTCCCGCCCGCCGCCGAAATCGGGCGCGCTGCCCTGGTCGGGCCGGCGGCGACCTCGGGGCCGCACCGCCCGGTGCTGTTGGCACGCGCCGACGCCCTGGCGCCGTGCAGCCGCGATACGGTGATCATCGCCGACCCGGCCCGGCGCGCGGGTGGGCGCCGCACCCACGACCCCGCCGCCCTGCAACCACCGCTGCCCGATCTGCTCGCGGTGTACGCCGACCGCGATCTGGCCGTGAAATGCGCTCCCGGACTGGATTTCGACCGGCTGGAATGGCCGGGAGAGGTGGAGATCGTCTCGCTCGACGGAGCGGTGCGCGAAGCGTGCCTCTGGTCGCCCGGGCTCGCCGATCCCGGGGTCACCCGCCGGGCCACCGTGCTCGTTACCGGCGCGGAGCCCGCAACCCTCACCGACACCGACCCCAGCGATATTCCCGAACGGGCACCGGGCGACTGGATCATCGACCCCGACGGCGCGATCGTGCGGGCCGGCCTCGTCCGCCACTACGCGGCCCGCCACGGGCTCTGGCAGCTGGACCCGCGGATCGCCTACCTCACCGGTGACCGGGTGCCCGCCGGGATCCGCGCCTTCCGCATCCTCGATGCCCTCGACTTCCGGGAGAAGACGCTGCGCGCCGAATTGCGGCGCCGCGATTGCGGAGCGCTGGAAATCCTGGTGCGCGGAGTGGATACCGACCCCGACGCCCTGCGCCGCCGCCTGAAACTCGCCGGTTCGCAACCCCTTACGCTGGTGATCACCCGCATCGGCCGCACTCCGAGAGTGTTCGTCTGCACCGCCCACCGTCCGGATCAGCGACCTGCCGGGCCCGAGTGAACCCGAGACGAGGACAACGATGGCGAACGACCACTGGCGGCGTCCACCGACCCTGCGCGGTGACCATGTGCTGCTGCGGCCGATGGAGCCCGACGATGCCGAGGGACTTGCCGCGGCGCACGACGATCCGGAGACGCTGCGCTTCTTCCCCTACGGCATCGAATCGCGGCCGCCGTCATCGGAAACGGTCGCGCACGCCCTGGCCGCCGGTCGCCAGGTCCTGGTGTCGATCGATCCGCGCGACGGGCGGATCGTGGGCACCACCTCGCTGTACCACCTGGACGAAGTATTCGGCCGGGCGACGATCGGCTACACCTGGTATTCCCTCCGGGTCCGGGGTACCGCCTGCAATCCGGAGGCCAAACTCCTACTGCTGGACCATATTTTCGGGACCCTGGGCGCGGTGCGGGCCGAATTCACCGTCGATGACCTGAATGTGCGCTCCCGGGCGGCCGTCACCGCCCTCGGGGCGGTCCAGGAGGGCATCCTGCGCGAGCACGCGCTTCGGCGGGACGGAACCCGCCGGAATACGGTCGTCTACTCGATCCTGGCCGAAGACTGGCCGCCGGCGCGGACGCGGCTGCTGGAACGTATCGAAAAGCGGGCGGGCGCGGCATAACGCCGCCGGGGCCGGGCAGCCGGGTTCGGCGGCCGTCGCGGCCTATTGAAGCCCGATATAGCGGGGTGGTGCGCCGTCCAGCGCCTCCAGGATCGGGATGGGTTTATCGGTCGGCAGGCCGTTCTCGTCGAAGGAGAGGACTCCGCTCGCCCCGCGCACCGCGCCCGCGCCGTGCAGCCGCTTCATGGCCTGCAGTACCTGGTCGGAACGGACGGTGTCGCCGTCGTTGCGGGCCGCCTGGCGGATCGCGGATACCGCGGTCACCAGCGCGTCGTGTTCCATGACGGCGGCGAAATCGTCGAGGCTGTCGTCGGAGAACTCGCGGTAGCAGATCGGGCCCACGCAATCGGGCCCGAACTGGGCGACGGAGTACCGGTTGAACCGGTCCGGGTGGTCCTGCCAGCCCTGCGGATGGACCAGGCCGGTGTAGAGCACCGTGACGCCGGTTTCCAGCGCGACCCGGGCGGGACTGTCGGCCAGACGGTAGTAGGCCATATCGTCGCCGGTGACCACCCGGATCGGGGTGTCCCGGCAGCGGCGTTCGGCGAGCGCGGTGAGGAAGGTGAGCGCATGTGCCGCCCGGCCCGCGAAATAGATGGTGTCGGGCGCCGATTGGCAGATGTTCGGCATCATGAAGTGGAATGTGTTCGCCACACTGCCGATCTCGGAATCGTATCCCTCCACGGGACCGGCGAAGCGTTGTGGATCGTCGGGGAAGCTCGCGCCGAAGGCATCGGCGAGGGTGCGGCCGTAGTGGTCGATCGGGCTGTCGTCGCGGACGATCAGAATCCGCTCGCTGCGAGTGGACAGATACTCCGCGGCCGTTCGCGCGTGTTCGGCGGCAGTCGGCGACACCCGCAGGAATCCGCGCAACACCGGCAGATCATCGGCGGTGAGTGTGGAGCCGACGGTGGGGATCTGCAGTTCGGAGAGCCGGGTGACCGCCCGGACGGCGTTCTGGACACTGAACGAGATACCGGTGACCGCCACGATGCCGTCCGCCGCGCGACGGTCCTCGATCTCACCGACGGCGGTCTCCCATTCGCCGAAATCGCTCCCGGGATTGGCCAGCAGCAGCTTGATCTTCGGGGTATTGCCCCAGACGGTGGTCCGGTTCGCCGCCAGCTGCGCCAGATGCGCGCCCTCGAGCCGGTGCCGGATACCCGACATGGTCACGATGCCCTCGTCGCTCACCCCGGGGGTC
>NZ_JBSFRU010000470.1:0-3491 GCF_053589395.1 Nocardia sp. NPDC003345 | reverse complement strand
GGGCCGGCCGGATCGTCGGTTCTCGATCGGGCCCGCGATCGGGGCACGGTGGCGGCGCATGGGTGCGCCGCCACTGTCCCACCGCCAGCCGTACCAGCCAGGCCAGCACCACGACCTGCAGGTATTTACCCAATGTCTCGGCGCTGCCGAGCATTCCGCGTTCGAATACCACCGGCACCTCGATCAGCGCGATACCGAAGAGCACCGGAACCAGATGCCGCGCGTAGAGCGCCCGCGCCCAGCCCACGAGCACGATCGCGGTGAACGTCACCCCGATCACCACACCGGTCGTCCCGCCGAGCACATAGCCTTCGGCGATATTGCCCTCGGCCAGCGAAACCGATACCTGGCTCATATCGACCGAGGCGCCACGCACCTCGGCCGCCCAGGCCGTGCCCGCATGCAATTTCTCCTCCGCCAGCAGTTGCGCGGGCACCATACTGCGCGCCAGATGTCCCATGACCTCGGCCGGGGACAACCACGAGTCCGGGCCCACGTAATAGGCGTCGGTCGCGGCCTCGAGCAGGTCGAACCGGCGCAGCAGGCTCAGGAAGGGCCGGACCGCGGGGGGATAGGCGCCGTCGACCGCGGCCGCCTCCGCACGCAGATACGGGGAGGTCTTCAGCGACTGCAGCCAATCGAACCCCGCGATGCCGGTCACCGACACCGCGCCGATACCGAGCACCTTCGCCCGTGTCCAGCCCGTCAGCGCGCACCGCACGGCCACCGCCAGCGCGGCCCCGAGCACGGGCGTCTTCGACTCGGTCGCCGTGGTCCACCAGAGTTCGCCGACCATCAGTACACCGAGCAGCACCAGCGTGCCGGATTGCCGAGAGGGCCGGGCGAAGACGATCAGCCCGACGGCTCCCAGAGTGGCGGGCATGGTGAGCAGGCTCAGCACCGGTGACGCGCTCTGGACATCCCCGGCCTGCCCGGCCGCGCCACTGGCGACGCTCACCAGCCGTGCCAGCGTCCCGAGTACGTACAGCACCCAGAGCGTGCCGATGAGATCCGGGTCGCCGGCCAGCGGCGCCCGGGCGGGTCGCGGGCGACGCCGCGCCCAGAGGACGTAACCGAGCATCAGCAGCGCGTACACGGTCAGGCCGAAGGCCACCGGGCGCAGAACCGCCGCTATCCCCGCGTCGTACCCGATCTCGGCCAGCCGCGGGTCGGCGACATTGTCACCGAAATGGGGGTCGGGGCGCACGATCAGCAGGACCAGTGGTCGCGCGATATACGACATCGCCCAGTACAGCGTCTGCGCGATCAGCAACACCCGCAGCACACCCCGGGCCAGCAGCGCCGCCGCGAGAAGCGTGGCGAGTGCCGCCGCGACGATCAGCAGCGGCGTATTCGAGGACACGATCTCCGGGATCAGCATCGGTGACCCCTCGGCGCCGGATGCGGTTCAGTCCAGCGCACGCAGGATCTCCTCGGCCCGGTCGGTATAGGTGTGCCGGCCCTCCACGATGCGCCGGTACCCCGCTTCGGCGGCCTTGGCCGCCTGATCCGGGTACTGCGCGCAGCGTTCCAGGATGTCGTCGAGTTCGTCGCGGCTGGAGAACAGGAACGCCTCGGTCCCGTCGTCGAGCAGTTCGGCATGCTCGTCGGTGCGTTCGCCCACGAACAGCCCGCCCGACGCGGGCACCTCGAACGTCCGGCAGGTATGGGTATCGCGATTGGCGGAGTTCAGCAGCACCAGATTCGCGGTCACCGACGCCACCGCGATCGCGAAGTCCTCGCCGTAGACCGGGCCCGCGACCGCGGCGCGGGTGGTGCGCAACTGCCGGACCCGGCGCCACCCCGGCCCCCGGACCAGTAGTTGCGCGCCGTAGGTGCGGGCCAGCGACACCATACCGGGACGGCGGTCGGGGCGGCAGGCACCGATGAATCCGACCAGGAACTGCCGGCTGCTGCGCCGCGCCGCCGGATGATGCCAGGCGGGATCGTAGGCACTGCGCACGAACAGGGTCCGGCGCACGCCGCGGGCGGAGAGTTCGGGCAGGTTGTGGCGTTTGGTGGTGACCACCATGTCCCATTCCGGTTCGTGTGCCAGATAGTCCGCGGTGATATTCGCCGGATTGGAGACGTCGTCGGGGCTGTAGTGGACATGCAGGGCGGCGGGGATATCCAGCAGCCGCCGCTGATCCAGGTAGACCGATTTGAATCCGAACACCATATCTGGGCGCAATTCGGCGGCGGCGCGTTCGAGCCGGGTGTGCACGCGGTCGGCCGACCACGGCGCGCGACCCGTCCCTTTCTTGGCATACCACCAGGACGGCGACAGCCGGGGCGGCAAGGTCACCGGGGTGGAATCGACCACCATCACCTCGTGCCCGAGCCGGCGGAACCCCTCGGCCAGTGAGCGGGCGTTGCTGCCGAGCCAGTCGTCCCCGACGAACAGAATCCTCATCGCGTCTCTCTCCTCCGCGCACCGGCGGGGACCGGGGTGCCCGCGGCGCGCTCTCGCACGATCAATGCGCGCATCCGCGCGAGATACCAGATCGCCACCGCGAATTCGGCGGCCACGATGCCTCCTGCCAGGTTCCACACCGAATGGGTGCGCAGGGCGACCAGCAGCGCCGCGCCCGCCACGACGGTGCCGATGGCCGAGCCGACGAGCACACCGACGGTGTCCTGGCGCACCGGCAGGACGGCGGTGGTGACGAACGAGGTCACCGTGGTGGCGGGCAGGATCAGCGCCTCGAGGCGCAGCACCCCCACCGCACCGGCGAATTCGGCGCCGAAGACCAGTGGCACCACCAGCGGCGCCGCGACCCACAGCGCGGCGGTGGCGACCCCCGCCGCCGCGACGCAGACGGCCAGGGCGCGGAAGGCATCCGGCCAGAACCGGTCCTCACCGCTGCGTTTCGCCATCCGCGGCAGCAGTGCGAATCCGATCGGATCGAGCAGCGACTGCACCGCCCGTACCAGCCGGTCCGACGCCGAGAACAGGCCGAGCGATACCGCGTCGAGCACCGCGCCGTACACCGTGGCCGCACCCTGCCCGTAACTGGTGGTCAGCAGCCGGCCGGTCACCACCGGCAGTGCGGCGCGGATGAGTTTCCACGCGCCGCGCGGCGGTGCCGGCGGGCCGAAGACCCGCCAGGTGTCCCACCACGTGAGCGCCAGGCCGATAACCGCCGACCCGAGCAGGCACAGCATCGCCATCGGCGCGGTGGGATACCGCGGCAGCAGCGTCAGCAGCAGGATCAGATACCCCACCCGGGCGATGGACTGATACAGCGTCGACGCGCCGAACCGGCCCTGGCCGATCAGCACCCAGTCCTCCGACAGCGACCAGAAACCACCCACGAACAAGCCCAGCAGCACCATGACCAGGTACTCCGGACCCGACGCGGCCGCCGCCACCCCCAGCGCGGCGCCGAGTACGCCCAGGATCCCGCCCCGGATCGCGAGATAGGTGCCGCGGGTGTGGTTGACCACCCCGCGATCGGTGCCCGACTCCTGCACCCGGGCCGCGAGATAGG
>NZ_JBSFRU010000469.1:0-3564 GCF_053589395.1 Nocardia sp. NPDC003345 | reverse complement strand
CCCATGGGCACGCGGGACATGGACTCGACACCGCCGGCCAGGACCAGGTCCTCGAAACCGGAGCGGACCTTCTGCGCGGCCATGTTCACGGCCTCGAGGCCGGAGGCGCAGAAGCGGTTGATCTGCACACCGCCGACGGTTTCGGGCAGGCCGGCGGTCAGCACGGTGGTACGGGCGATATCGGAGCCCTGGTCGCCGACCGGGGAAACCACACCGAGGATGAGATCGGAGATCCGGTCCTCGTCCAGGTTCGGGAACCGCTTGCGCAGCTCCTGCACCAGCCCGGTGGTCAGATCGATCGGCTTGACCGAGTGCAGCGACCCCTTCTTGTTGCGGCCGCGCGGGGTGCGGATGGCCTCGTAGATGTAGGCCTCTGTGGTCATATCGGAGTGTTTCCTTCCTAGGAATACGCCTGCTGTGCACCTGGCGGGGCAGACGCGAGTTACCTCGCCGACCGGCCGTTCGACCGACCGTCCTTATTCAGTTGGGCCAGCATTCTGTTGGTCAGTGCGGCGGGCGGGTCACCCGCGCGGGCATACGCTGTACAAACCACGACACGGACCAGCGGACGAGTACCCGGCGGACCGTACGTCACGGCCCACCATAGAACCTCGTCGCGCCGAAGTCCGCAGCCACCCGCCCATAGTACCGCCGGATGCGAACTCCGGTTAACTTAACGTGGTCGAACCGGTGCTTGTCAACCATTCAGCCGGGTGGCACCCAGCTCACTGGCCAGCAATTCCAGAGCGACCTCATCCGGGTCGCGCCGATCGCCCGGAGCGACCGGCCGCGCCGACTCCGCGAGCATCTCCTGTTCCTCCTCCGGAGTGGAGGCGGGCACGGCCGCGGAGCTGTACCCGTACTCCCCGCCATCGGGGTCGTCGGGCAGGTCCGGGAAGTCGGGCGGGGGAACGTCGCCGTAGGGGTCCACGGCCGCCGACGATCCCGATTTCGCCTGGCTGGGCCGGGAAAAGCGCGGGGGTCCACCGCCGCCGCGACGGGCCGGCGCACGACCGGGATCCTCACCACGGCCGGCACCGGGGGTACCCGCGCCCGCGGCGGATCCGGAGGCCGGGGACTCGGCCCCGGAAGTTCCGCCGTCGCCGGAACCCGGCGCGGACGGCGCGGCGTCCGCGGTGCCGCCGGCGGTGGAGCGGCGTACGGGGGCTCGGCGACCGCCGCTGTCGGAGTCGCCGGAATCACCATCGCGCGCCGACCGGCGACCGCCGCGCTCCCGGCCACCGGGCCCACGGGAGGCCTGCTGACCCGCGACCACCCAGCGCACCGCGTATTCCCGCCCGAGCACCGCCGCGACCGCCGAGCGCACCGCCGACAGCGGCTGCGGTTGCGACAACCGCTGCACCAGCGCGGCATGGTGGGCGAACAGGATCTCACCGTCCTCCACACCCGCCACCGACGCCCCCGAGGTGAGCATGGCCCCGATGGTCGGCCCGAACTCCCGGACCTTCACCTTGATCTCGGGCCAGGCCGCCTCCACGGCCGCCAGCAGGTCCGGGCCGCCGGGCGCCGCCGCGGGCTCGGGTTCGGGTGCCGGATCGGGCCGGGGTCCCGGTGTCACCTCGGGCTCGGGTCCCGGAGCACCGGCACGCTCGGGTCCCGGTGCCGCGGCAGGCCGAGGATCCGACGACGCGCCGGACTCGGGCCCCGACGACGCGGCGGTACCGGGATCCGATCGGTCGGCAGGCTCCGGTCCCGGAGCACCGGCGGACACCGGTCCCGGTGCCGCATCGACTCCGGGCGCTCCGGCGGTCTCTCGCTCGAAGGCCGCGGCAGTACGCGGGCCCGCGGCGGGCTCGGATCCGGCCGCCGTGGCGGGCCCGGGCTCGGCTGCCGATTCGAACCCCGGCCCGGACTCTGCGGCGGCCCCGGGCCCGCCATCCGGACCCCGATCGCCCAGAACCTCGGTCGACCCGGCCGTAGGTGCGGCGGCGGACATCGGCCCACCGGCGTGGGTGGGATCGGATTCACCCGTTGCGTCCTCGGATCCACCATGCGGTATCGGGCCCGACACGGCGGACCCGCCGGTGCTCGGCTCATTCCGGCCGGGGGAAGTATCCGCCGGGGCACCCGCTCGCGTGTCGGGCGCGGCATCCGCCACCGGCTCCCCCGGGCCCCGCTCCGGGGTCCGCCCCGTCCGGGCCTCCCGGACGGCCGCCAGCGCCTCGGCGCCCCGGCGCCGCGACGGATCGGCCGGAGGACGCGCGGGCGCGGGGGCGGCGGGCGCCGGCTCGGGCGCCCCACCGGCACCCGGAACCGCCACGCCACCTGCGGCCACTCGCCGCTCCAACTGCTCCAACCGCTGCAGGGTCGCCCCCGCTGATTCATCCGCGGCGGGCAGCACCATACGCGAACACACCACCTCGAGCAGCAGACGCGGCGCGGTCGCACCCCGCATCTCCCCCAGCCCGGCATGCAGCAATTCGGCGCAGCGGGTGAGCGTCGCCGGGCCGATCCGGCCGGCCTGAGCCCGCATCCGGTCCACCAGATCGCCCGGAGCGGCGACCAGACCGCGTTCGAACGCATCCGGTACGGCCTGCACCAGGATCAGATCGCGCAGCCGTTCCAGCAGATCCACCGCGAACCGGCGCGGATCGTGCCCGGCCTCCATCACCCGGTCCACCGTGCCGAACAGAGCGGCGCCGTCATTGTCGGCCAGCGCGTCGACAGCGTCGTCGATCAGCGCCACATCGGTCACCCCCAGCAGTGCGACGGCACGCGAATAGGTGACGCCCTCGTTCCCGGCGCCCGCGAGCAACTGGTCCAGAACACTCAAGCTGTCTCGCGGGGAACCGCCACCGGCCCGGATCACCAGCGGATACACCGACTCCTCCACCGGCACCCGCTCCTGCTCGCAGATATCGCCCAGCAGGCCGCGCATGGTGGCCGGGGGCAGCAACCGGAACGGGTAGTGGTGGGTTCGCGAGCGGATGGTGGGCAGCACCTTCTCCGGTTCGGTGGTGGCGAACACGAAGATCAGATGCGCCGGCGGCTCCTCGACGATCTTCAGCAGCGCGTTGAACCCCGCGGTGGTCACCATATGCGCCTCGTCCACGATGAACACCCGGTAGCGGGACTCGGCAGGCGCGTAGAAGGCCCGGTCCCGCAACTCGCGGGTATCGTCCACGCCGCCGTGGCTGGCGGCGTCCAGCTCGATCACATCGAGATTCCCGCCACCCCCCGGCGCCAGCGAAACGCAGGACGCACAGGTGCCGCACGGCGTCGACGTAGGGCCCTGCGCACAGTTCAGCGACCGCGCCAGGATCCGCGCCGACGATGTCTTACCGCACCCCCGCGGCCCCGAGAACAGATAGGCATGACTGATCCGGCCGGTATCGAGCGCCGTACACAGGGGGTCGGTGACATGCTCCTGGCCCACCACATCAGCGAACGTTGCCGGTCGGTACTTCCGGTACAGAGCCACGGCCAGAGGCTACCGAATCTTTGGCGGCGCCTCCGGCGCCGCGGGGTTGCGGGCCTTTTGTGTTAGGAAGAGCACACGACTGAAAAACAGTCACACCACCCAAGATGGCGTTTTACGGCTTG
>NZ_JBSFRU010000468.1:0-3591 GCF_053589395.1 Nocardia sp. NPDC003345 | reverse complement strand
CATCTTGCGGGCCAGCTGGTTGGCCAGATCGTTGACGTAGTGGGCGACGATCTGTTTGGCGAAGCTGTAGGCGGAGCCGCCCGGACCCTGTTTCGTGGAGCTGCCGAGTTGCGCCGCCAGCGATCCGGTCGCGATGATCGAGGCCCCGGATTCCAGATGCGGCAGACTCGCCTGCACCACGTTGAAGACACCGACGAGATCGGTGTCGATGGTGTCGGACCAGGACCGGATCGTCTGGCCCCTGCCCATGGGAGCGATTCCGGCGTTGGCGACCACGATATCCAGCCGCCCCAGCGCCTCGACCCCTTGCGCGATCGCGTCCCACACCGCACTGCGCTCACGGACATCGACGACCGTCGGATGGGCTCGCACGCCTTCCTTTTCGATCAGCCGGGCGGTCTCCTCCAGATCCTCCGGCCGCGCCAGCGGATAGGTATTGCCCTCGAGATCCGCGCAGATATCGAGCGCGATCACGCTCGCGCCCGCCGCGGCGAGTTCGACCGCGTGTGACCGCCCTTGCCCGCGTGCGGCGCCCGAAACCACCGCGACCTTGCCATCCAGTTTTCCCACCGGACCGTCCTTCCGATTGTGCTGTGATCGTGTTCGTGTGTGGGTGCTCAGCCGCGGGCCGGCACCCGGTGACCGATGGTTTTCGTCTCCAGGTACTGCTGGAAGCCCTCCAGGCCGCACTGCCGGCCCACGCCGCTGTTCTTGTAGCCGCCGAACGGGGCGTCGGCGCCGTAGTACATCCCGCCGTTGACCCCGACGGCCCCGGTCCGGAGCCGGCGCGCGATACCCATGCCGCGGTCGGCCGAGGCGGACAGCACCGCGCCCGCGAGACCGTATTCGCTGTCGTTGGCCAGGCGTACCGCCTCGTCGTCGTCGGAGAACGGGGTCATCACCAGCACCGGGCCGAAGATCTCCTCCCGCGCGATGGGCAGGCGGGGGTCCTCGCACACGAATACGGTCGGTTCGACGTAGTGGCCACCGGCCAGATGGGGCGGCAGGTCCTTCGGCGTGCCGCCGCCGATGACCAGGCGGGCGCCGTCGCGGACCGCCCGGTCGTAGGCGTCGAGCACCTTGGTGCGCTGGGCCTCGCTGATCAACGGGCCGACCATGGTTTCCGGCAGCGCCGGGTCGCCCACAGGTACCGCCTGGAAAGCGGCCGCGACACCGCTGATCATCTCGTCGAAAATCGACCGGTGCACCAGCATGCGGCTCGTCGCGGCGCAGGCCTGCCCGGCGTGTACGCAGACACCGGCCGCGCTGCGCAGCGCGGCCCGGGGGTCGGCGTCCTCGCAGACGATGAGCGCGGATTTGCCACCCAGCTCGAGAAATGTCCGCTTCATGGTGTCCGCGCCCCGGCGCATGAGCATGCGGCCGACCGCGGTCGAACCCGTGAACGAGATGAGATCGACGCGCGGATCGGTGGCCAGCAGTTCGGCCACCTCGTTCGATGGGGTGGGGACGACATTCACCACACCGGCGGGGAAATCGGTGCGCTCGGCGACGAGCCGCCCGAGCCGGGTCGCGTTCCAGGGGGTGTTCGGGTCCGGTTTCAGCACCACCGTATTGCCCGCGGCCAGCGCGGGGCCCAGTTTGTTGAGTACGACCTCGACCGGAAAGTTCGACGGGCAGATCGCGGCGACCACACCCACCGGCTCCTGAACGACGGTGCGTACGTTGCGGTCGCCGAAGAGGCCGCCACCGGGGAGTTCACGCTCCCAGGGGAATTCGTCGATCAAGCCCGCCGGGTAACGCAGTGCTTCGGCCAGTGGCCAGTCCAACTGAGCGATCCGGGTGGTGGCGATCGGGCAGCCGGCCTCGGCCACCAGTTCCTCGCGCAGGAATTCGCTGTCGGCCTCGAGTGCCCGCTGTAGCTGTTCCAGGCAGCGCTGCCGCAGCGCCCGGTTCGTGGACCAGTCGGTCTCGTCGAAGGCGTGCCGGGCCGCGGCGATCGCGCGCAGCATATCCTCGGCGCCCGCCGCGGCGGTACTGCCGAGGACCTGCCCGGTGGCCGGGCCGACATTGTCGAATGTCTCGCCCGAGGCCGCCGCGACCAGCTCCGCGCCGATGAGCATCCGGGATTCGCGGCGTTCGCCCGCCCGACGTCCCAGTTCCGTACCGGGAGCGGCGTTCTGCCCGTCGACCTCGCTCACATCTGTCTCCTGCCCCCGCGGCACCCAACGCCGGCGGATCTCTTACGGTATCAGTAACCGTATAGATTACGGTATGCCCGCTTCGGGGCGAGCTGTCCGCGCGTATTCCTGGGATGAAAGCCCCACTGCCTGCGAATTCGACGCGGAGCGTGCGCGATGCCGCACCTTTTGCGCCGTTTACTCTCCCGTTTGCGGGACAGGCTTTATAGTCTCAATAACTGTAAAACATACAGTAGGTATTACCCGCCGCTGCGGTGCGCTGATTGGAGACGTTCGGCAGATGATGATCCGCTTGCGTTCCCGGGCACTCGCCGACGGTCCCGCGGGACGAACCGACGGCGCCGTGCCCGGTCCCCCGTCCGCCTCGCGGCAGGTGGCCGCGTGGTCCCGCGGATACGTTGACCGGCATCCGGCGACCGCGCTCGCGACCGTGGGTAATCAATTCCTGCTCGGCGTACGGACGATTCAGTGCCTGTTCGCGGATCTGGTCGCGGGCCGGCTGGCCTTCGGGGAAACTGTCCGCCAGTCCGCGTTCATGGCGTCGGCCGCCGTGGTGCCAACGATCTTCGTATCGCTGCCGATCGGCGTCACTCTCTCCATTCAGTTCGGCCTGCTGGCCGGTCAGGTGGGCGCCACCTCGCTGGCCGGCGCGGCGAGCGGACTGGCGGTCATCAGGCAGGGCGCACCCATGGTCGCGGCGCTGCTGATGGCGGCCGCCGTGGGCTCGGCCATCTGCGCCGACCTCGGGTCCCGCAAGATCCGCGAGGAACTGGATGCCATGGAGATCATGGGTGTTTCGGTGATCCGCCGGTTGGTGGTGCCACGGTTCATCGCGGCCGTCCTCATCGGGGTATCGCTCACCGGAGTGGTGTGCTTCGTGGGATACGTCGCGGGATTCCTCTTCAATGTCGTGGCGCAAGGCGGCGCGCCCGGCAGCTTCGTGGCCACCTTCGCCTCCTTCGCGACCGTGAGCGATCTCGTGCTCACGCTGATCAAGGCCGTGGTCTACGGCGCGATCGTCGCCGTGGTCGCCTGCGAGAAAGGTTTGAACACCCAGGGTGGGCCCGCCGGGGTGGCGAACGCGGTGAATTCCACCGTGGTCAGCTCGATTCTGCTGCTCATGATCGTCAATGTCGTTTTCACGCAGCTGTCCATGATGTTGTTTCCCAGGCAGGGTCTGTAATGGCGTCACGGTACTATCCGGCCGGAACCCGCGGTCTGATAAAGGGTTCCACCGAACTCGCGCGGGTGATGGCCCGGCTCGGGCATATGCTCACCTTCTTCTTCCGGGCCATGGCCGGGATTCCGGTGATGTTGCGGTATTACCGTGCCGAATTCACGCGGGTGCTCTCCGACATCATCTGGGGAAACGGTTCGATAGTCGTCGGCGGCGGGACGGCCGGGGTGATCATCGTGCTCGGCGCCGCGGGGG
>NZ_JBSFRU010000467.1:0-3605 GCF_053589395.1 Nocardia sp. NPDC003345 | reverse complement strand
CACCGGGATCGGTTTCCGCGGCTGGATGGAGGCGGCGGAGGGCTGGGGTCTGGCCGAAGAACTGCGCGATACGTTCGGCGGGACCCGGATGCTCGCGCGCGGTCCCAAGGCCAAGGGCGCGATCCGGGCCGCCGAACTGCGTGAGGAATGGTCGCCGGCTTCGGAGTCCTCGGCGGAGGTGCTCGACCATCTGCTGGCCGAAGGCGTCGAGGGCGTGCGTATCGCGGTACAGCTGCACGGCGCCACCACCGAATGGGAGCCGATCCCGGATTTCTGTGAGGTGCTGCGCTGCGCCGGTGCCGATGTGGTTCCGGTGCCGGTGTACCGGTGGGAGCCGCCGGCCGATCGCGGTCCGATGGATCAGCTGATCGAGGCCATCGTGACCTCCGCCATCGATTGCGTGACCTTCACCAGCGCCCCGGCGGTCGCTTCGATGCTGATCCGCGCCAAGGAGACCGGTGTGCTCGAAGGTGTGCTGCACGCACTGCGCAGCCGGGTACCGGCGGCCTGCGTCGGGCCGATCACCGCGGCGCCGCTCGAAGAGCTCGGTGTACCCACCACCATGCCCGGCCGGGCCCGGCTGGGCGCACTGGCACGGCATGTCGCCGAAGAGCTCCCGCGCCGGGCCGGGCGGATCAACGCCGCCGGGCACACCATCAGCGTGCGTGGAGCCTGCGTGGTGGTGGACGGCACGGTCAAACAGCTGGCCCCGGCCCCGATGGCGTTGATGCGGTCGCTGGCCCGTCAGCCCGGTCGCGTGGTCTCCCGGGAGGATCTGCTGGCCGCGCTGCCCGGTGGCGGCGACGACACCCATGCGGTGGAAACGGCCATCGCCCGGTTGCGGGCGGGCCTGGGGGCGCCCAAGGCGATCCAGACCGTGGTGAAACGCGGTTACCGGCTGGCCATGGACCCGGCCGAATGTATCGACAACAATTCCGATACCGGGCCGCTGCCGGTGGTGCCGTCGCGCAACACCCGCTATGTGCGCACGGTGGTCCCGGGATGACGGCCGCCGCGCAGACGCCGCCGCTCGTGCTGGTGGCGCACGGGACCCGCAGCGGCCGGGGCGTGGAGATGATCGCCGCGCTGGCCGAGGCGGTCGGCCGGGAACTGGGGTATCGCCACGATGTGAACGAGCCGTGCGCGCAGGCCGGCGCCCCCGGTAGGACCCGGGACCGCCGCGCCGCGATCCTGCCCGGTCCGCACGGTTTCGCGGTCTGCGGTTGCGCCCCGGACCCGCTCGCCGGGCTCGGGCCGGCCGTTCCGGCCCTCGCAGCGCCCGTGGTGCGGACCGCGTTCGTAGACGTCCTGGGCCCATCGCCCGCCGAGGTCCTGCGTGACCTGTCCGCGAACCCGGCTCCGGCCGTGGTGGTTCCGGCCTTCCTCGCCTCCGGCTACCACGTCTACCAGGACGTGCCCCGGGAAGTGGGCGACAGCGGCCATCCCGCGGTCACCGTCACCCCGGCCATGGGGCCCGACCCCGCGCTGGCCCGCATCATGGCGGTGCGCCTGCGGGCGGCCGGGTGGCGGCCCGGCGACGCGGTGGTCTTCGCCGCCGCGGGTTCGTCGGACCCCCGGGCCCGCGCGGATGTGCGCCGGGCCGCCGCCATGCTCACCGCGCAGCTGGCCACGCCCGTGCGCACGGCGTACGTCGCCACCGGTGCGCCGCGCGTACCGGAGGTGGTGGCGGAACTGCGGGAGTCCGGACGGCAGCGGGTGTTCATCGCCTCCTATCTGCTGGCCCACGGGTTGTTCCACGAACGGCTGCATACCGCGGGCGCCACGGGCGTCGCCGAACCCATTGGCGTGCATCCGGCCGTGGTGCGGCTCATCGCCGACCGGTACCGGGCCGCTGTCCGCAACGGGTCGGCTCTCGGAGCGGGTCGCGAGAACGTCTGACCTAACCCGCCGTACCGGTGCGGAAACAGGCCCGCGGCGGTCCCGTCACCGCTGATCCGGGTCGCCGATGCGCTACGTTGCTCGGCAGGCGAACTGTTCGCCGGAAGTGATTCCGCAGGTAGTCGTAGCGGCCGGGCCGGTTGCCGGACGGCGCGTGGCTCGGCGTCACGCGTTGTCGCGGGTCTCGGGGTGGCCGGGACAACGCAGGAGGCGTGGTCGGATGACGCACCAGGCAACGGAACCGGATCATCCGCTCTCGGCGGCGCAATTGCGCTGGTGGGTGGCCCAGCAGCTGTACCCGGAGATCCCGAACACCGTCGCCATGTATCTCGATCTGCGCGGACCCCTCGATACCGGACTCATGCGGGACTGTGGCCGCCGCGCCGCCCGGGAACTCGAATCCCCGTGTGTGCGGGTGTGCCTGGTGGGCGGGCAGCCGCGTCAGCGGGTGCTGCCGGAGGCACGGCTGGAACTGGGGCTGTGCGATCTCACCGGACACCCGGATCCGGTCGGTGCGGCCGCGGCCGCCATGGACGACGACTATCGCGCCGTCCTCGATCCGCTGACCGGGGAGCCGACCGTCGGCACCCTGTACCGGGTTGCCGCCGACCGGCATCTGCTCTATCTGCGCAGCCATCATCTGGTTCTGGACGGGGCCGGGGCGGTGGCGCTGCTGCGGCGTACCGGGGAGCTGTACCGGGCGGCGGTCACCGGTGTGGCGGCCGGGCCGGCGCGGGCGCTCGATACCGCCGGTCTGCTGGCGGCCGAACACGACTACCGCCGGTCCGCGCGGTCGCGCGCGGACCGTGCGTACTGGCTGGCCGAACTGTCCGGCCTGGCCGATCCGGTCGGGCTCGCCGGCCATGCGGCGGCGCCCCGGGCCCGGCCGCATCATGTCTCGTCGGTGCTGGAGCCGGCGGTCGCGGATTCGATCGGCCCGGCACGAGCCCGGCACGAGGCGACCTTCGGCGAACTGGTGATCGCCGCGTTCGCCTGCTACCTGTCCCGGCTGACCGGCGGCGACGATACGGTCCTGGCCCTGCCGGTACCGGCCCGCACCACCGCGGCGCTGCGCCGGTCGGCCGGGTCGGTGTCGAATGTGGTTCCACTGCGGCTGACCGGTATCGCGCGGTGCACGGTCGGCGCGGCGATCGCCGATATCCGGCACCGGGTGCTGGGTGCGCTACGCCATCAGCGCTACCCCTACGAGGACATCCAGCGTGACCGCGCCGGCGGCCGGGTGGTCCGGGGCGGGTTCGGGCCGGTGATCAATGTGCTGGGTTTCGTGGAACCGCTGCGGCTGGGCCCACTCACCGGGGTGGCCCAGCTGCTGTCACTCGGACCGGTGGAGGATCTGCTGGTCAACGGGTACCAGCTGGGTCCGGACGAACGGACGGCCACCATCGATTTCCAGGGCAACCCCGCGCGCTACAGTGCCGCGACCCTGGCCGCGTATCACCGGGGGTTCCTCACCTATCTGGGCGCGTTCCTCGCCGCGCCCGCGGACGCGGCGGTTCCCGATCCCGAGTTACCCGGAACGGGCCCGGCGGTGGGGAGTCTGCCCGACTCGGCCGGAGGCCGGCGCCCGGAACGAGCCGGGTGGCCGGGTGCGAATCGTCGCGCGGGCGCCCGGGCCGGGAGACCGGCGGCCCCGGTCCGGTGGGCGGCGGCCGATTCGGCCGGTCCCGGCACCCGGACGCTTTCCG
>NZ_JBSFRU010000466.1:0-3627 GCF_053589395.1 Nocardia sp. NPDC003345 | reverse complement strand
AGCAGCACCAGCCCGTGGATATGGGCCGCGGCCCCGTACCGGTCCTCGGCCAGGCCGGCCGCGTCGGCGTCGTTGAGCACGGTGACCTCCCGGCCCCCGAGGGCGGCGGCGAACAGCGACCGGGCGTCGGTGCCGATCCAGGATTTGTCGACGTTGGCCGCGGTATGGGCGACCCCGTCGAGAACCACGCACGGCAGGGTGACCCCGACCGGCCCGTCCCATCCGGCCTCCGCCACCAGCCGCGCGGTCGCGGCGGCGACCGCGTCCGGTGTGGACGGCTGCGGGGTGGCGATCTTGATGCGCTCGTAGACGAGCTCTCCGGTGTCCAGATCGACCGCGGCGCCCTTGACGCCGCTACCGCCGATATCGATACCGAACGCGTGCCGTCCACCGGACATGCGGGTTCCCTCGTTCCCTGTGCTGGCCTGATGTCGTCGTGCGCCGATCCGGCCGGCCGCGGCGGCCGGGCCGCGCGAGAGGTGCCGAAACGACGTTGTTGCCGCCCACCCGGTTTCGTACGGAATCCGCTCGGGCCCGCCCGCCGGTGTGGTGTGCACGACAAGCGTAATGTGCGGGCCCGGCCACCCCGATCGCAGGATCTGTGCTGCGATGGGAGATGTGCCGGAATCGACGTGGTCCCTCACCGCTGCCTCTGACCCCGCTCCCGCCGACGCCGCCCTGCTGCGCCGGATCTCGACCCATCTGGCCGGTACCGCCGCGGCGCATGTGCGGGCCAGGCGTCCGGAGGTCTTCGGCCCGGACGGCGCCGCCGATTCCGCCGTTCGCACCAAGAGCACCCGGACCGACCCCGTCACCGTCGTGGACACCGAGACCGAGCAGATGATCCGCGACGAACTGGCGCGCCTGCGTCCCGGCGACCACATCCTCGGGGAGGAGGGCGGCGGCGATCTCGACGCGGCCGGTGACGACGACGTGGTGTGGGTGGTCGATCCCATCGACGGCACGGTGAACTTCCTCTACGGGATCCCGGCCTACGCGGTCTCGGTGGCCGCCGTGCGCGGCGGTCGGCCGGTGGCGGGCGCGGTGGCCGATGTGGCCGCCTCGGCTCTGTACGCGGCCGGCGCCGGGCTCGGTGCCGCCCGGATCGACCGGGCGGGCCGCGATGTGGCGCTGCGGTGCAATCCGGTGCGCGAGGTGGGCCTGGCGCTGGTCGCGACCGGTTTCGCCTACGGTGTCGGCCGCCGCACCCGGCAGGCGGCATGTGTGGCCGATCTGCTGCCGCATATCCGCGATATCCGCCGCGTCGGCGCGGCGGCGCTGGACCTGTGCATGGTCGCCGAAGGCCGGGTCGACGCGCATTACGAGCACGGGCTCAATCCGTGGGACTGGGCGGCCGGGGCGCTGATCGCGGCGGAGGCGGGAGCGATGCTGCGGCTGCCCCCGATCTCGGAGACCGGCGCCACCGGCTCGCTGGTGGTGGCGGCGGCCCCGGGAATCGGGACGGAGATGTTCGCCCTGCTGGACCGCCTCGGGGTGTCGGAGCCCATTCCGGAGCCCTGAACCCGGGTTCCGGTGCGGAGCCGCTCGCGCGGGTCAGCAGCGGGCGACGCGAGCGGCCTCGAGCATATCGATATCGATATCGGGGTTCTCCCCGCTCACCGGGTTGCGCAGCGACCGCAGCACTTCCTCGCCGTCGTTGTTGGGCTGCAGGTCCCCGCCGAACAGCGCGCCGAGCACCAGATCGACGGTCTCGTCCGCGCGTTTGTCCTCGATGAGCTCCGCGCACGGCATGGCCAGCTGTACCGCGGCGGCCACCGACCTGCCGTTCTCACCGAACCGGATCTGCCCGGTGCATTCCAGGTCGCCGTTGGCGTATATCGGATCGTTACCGAACGGTTCACCGGGCACGCTGCCGAAACCGAGATCGCCGAGCTGCGCGGCCACATGCGCGGCCTGCCCGCGCTGGCCGTTGGCGTTGAGCACCCGGACCTCGGTATCGGCCATCGCGGCCGGGTCCACATCCTCGAACCGGCTCGTCCCGACCCGCTGGCCCGGCAGCGGCTGCGGACCGGCCTTCGGGTCGGTGGCCGGGCTCGGCGAATTGCAGGCCATGGGCGTGTAATCGTCGTCGTTGGTGGTCAGCGCCTTGATCCAGAGGCCACCGCAGAGCACGGCGAGCACAACGACCAAGATCAGCCAGGGGCGCATCCTCCGGCGCGGAAAGGGACGGCCCTTGTCGTCCGTCCGGCTGCCTTCGGTGATCAGAGAAACCACGTCGACACTGTACGTACCCGAGCCGGTGGCGCGCGCATTACCCGGTCGGCTCCGGCCGCGTTGTCCGGGTGGTTGCGGCAGGCGGGGCGACACGTATCGATTTGCGGGCGGTTTCGACACGGCCGGGTTTCGATTGCGACATTTTCCGCACCGTCCGCTATTGTCTGCCCGCCCAGACCGAAACATCCATGAGTAAATCGGCGTTCGGTCGCGGGAACAAGCAGGGCAACTCATGCGTTGTCCGGACGCTAACGGCGGTGAGTCCACAGGATTCGCGCTGATAGAGGACCGGTGCGGGTGTGAAGTGCACCACCGGCGGGGCGGCGGCCGCGGTCGAACCAGACGGCGTGCGCCGATCCGGATATACGGAGTAAGGACGAGGGGAAGACGACATGGCAACCGACTATGACGCACCGAGGCGCACGGAGTCCGACGATGTGTCGGAGGATTCGCTGGAGGAGCTGAAGGCGCGTCGCAACGAAGCCCAGTCCGCCGTCGTGGATGTCGACGAATCCGATACCGCGGAGTCGTTCGAGCTCCCCGGCGCGGACCTGTCCGAGGAAGTGCTCAGCGTTCGGGTGATCCCGAAACAGGCCGACGAGTTCACCTGTTCGAGCTGCTTCCTCGTACATCACCGCAGCCGTCTGGCCACCGAGTCCGGCGGCCGGATGATCTGCATGGATTGCGCCGCCTGAGCGGCGCGTGAGGTCATTCCGCGCTCGGGATCCCGAGCGCGGCCAAGACCTCCCCGGGCCGGCGCGTACTGACGAGCCAGTACGGCGTCGGGTCATCGGGATCGTCGAGCACCAGCAGCACCATGGTGCCGATCCAGGGGCGATGCTGGACGTAGGCCGCGGGATCGAGCTGGCGGCCCAGCGCCGCGCTCTTCGCGCCCCGGCCGACAACCGTCGCCCGGGCTACGAACGACGCCGGCAGATGGGCCCGGTCGACCCGTAGTTCGGGGGTGCCGGAGGAATCCGGCGCGACCTCCACGCGGTGGCGGCTCATCCAGAACAACACCCATACCGGCACCGGGAACAGCAGCACATACGGCAGCCAGGCCCGCAGCCCGGGGGCTCCCATATGGATTTCCGCGGCGAGCAGGCCGGCGAGCGCGAAACCCACCGGCCACCACCACAGCGGCACCCAGAGGCGCTCGCGATACGCGGCCGGCTCCGGCCGGACACGGGACTCGGTTTCGCTGTTTCGGGGCTGGTCGGACACGACTCAACACTAAGCGACACCCGGCTCGCGCCTGCGCGTAGGCTGGTCGGACGTGAACGCACTCTCACCGATACCACTGCTCCGGCTGGACCCCGGAATCCCCGTGCCGACGCGCGCCCACGATACGACCACCAGCTGAACGGACCATCCCCCGCCGGGTGAAGTTCA
>NZ_JBSFRU010000465.1:0-3629 GCF_053589395.1 Nocardia sp. NPDC003345 | reverse complement strand
GCCGCCGCGGTTGGTCCACGCCTGCTTACAGGTGACCGAACAGGTATGGCAGCCGATGCATTTGTCGAGGTTCATGACCATGGCCATTTGCGCCATCACGCGCATAGCGATTCCTCCGTAGTCGACCCGATCACGTCAGTACTCCACATGCTGGCTGCGGCGGCGGATCGTGGTGACCTCGTCGCGCTGATTACCGGTCGGGCCGTGGTAGTTGATGGCGAACGACTGCTGGGCGTAGCCGCCGATCAGATGAGTGGGTTTGATCATGATCCGGGTGAGCGCGTTGTGGATACCGCCGCGTTTGCCCTTGCCCTTGAAGTTCCCGTCGACTTCCGCGGTGCCCTCGATCCGCGGGACGTCCACCGCGCGGTCCTGCGCGTGGTACATGAACACGGTGCCCTCGGGCATCCGGTGCGAGACGATGGCGCGTGCCACCACCACGCCGTTGCGGTTGATGGCCTCGATCCAGTCGTTGTCGGCGACACCGATCTTGGCGGCGTCCTTCTCCGACATCCAGATGGTCTGGCCGCCGCGCGAGAGCGTGAGCATATGCAGGTTGTCCTGGTAGGCGGAGTGGATGGACCATTTGGAGTGCGGGGTCAGGTAGCGCACGGTGACCCCGCGTTCGCTCACCTCGCCGACCCCGGGTTCGGCGAACAGCGCCGTCATATCCAGCGGCGGCCGGAAGGTCGGCAACTGTTCGCCGAGTTCGATCATCCAGTCGTGGTCGAGATAGAAGTGCTGCCGGCCCGTGAGGGTGTGCCAGGGTTTCAGCCGCTCGGTGTTGATGGTGAACGGCGAATACCGGCGGCCACCGGTTTCACTACCCGACCATTCCGGCGAGGTGATCACCGGTACCGGTCGTGCCTGGGTATCGGCGAAGGTGATGCGCTTACCCTCGTGTTCGGCCGCGAGATCGGCCAGTTCGGTGCCGGTGCGGCGTTCCAGGGCGTGGAAACCCTCCACCGCGAGGCGGCCGTTGGTGGTTCCCGACAGGGCCAGGATCGCCTCCGCGGCGTACTGGTCCTTGGCCAGCGACGGCCGGCCCTGCGCCGCCCCGGATACCACCGTCCCGTTCATACCCGCCAAGTACTCGACTTCGGCGTCGGGATGGGTGGTGACCCCCTTGACCGTGAGACCCAGCGTTTCCACCAGAGGCCCGAGCGCGGCCATCTTCTCGGCGAGCTTCGGGTAATCCCGTTCGACCACCACCAGTTTCGGCATGGTCTTACCCGGGATCGGTTCGCATTCCCCGGCTTTCCAGTCCAGCACCCGGCCGCCCGCCTGGGCCATGGCATCCGGTGAATCGTGTTGCAGCGGCACCGCGACGATGTCCTTGCGCACCCCGAGATGTTTCTCGGCCAGCCAGGAGAATCCGCGCGCGATCCGGTGGAACGCCTCGAAATCGGTTTTGGCCTCCCACGGCGGCGAGATCGCCGGGGTGAAAGCGTGCACGAACGGATGCATATCGGTCGAGGACAGATCGTGCTTCTCGTACCAGGTGGCGGCCGGGAGCACGATATCGGAGAACAGCGTGGTACTGGTCATCCGGAAGTCCAGTGAGAGCAGCAGGTCCAGTTTTCCGGTGGCGGCCTCGTCGCGCCAGACCAGTTCCTCCGGGCGCACGCCGGTGGTATCGGTGGTCTGCAGATTGGAATCCGCGCCGAGCAGATGCCGGTGGAAATACTCGTTGCCCTTACCGGACGATCCGAGCAGGTTCGCCCGCCATACGGTGAGCACGCGGGGGAAGTTCTCCGGGGCGTCGGGATCCTCGCAGGCGAAGCGCAGGTCGCCGGTTTTCAGCCCGTCCACCACGTGGTCGGCGGCGGTACGCCCGGCGGCCTCGGCCTCGTCGGCCAAGTCCAGCGGATTGCGGTCGAAGGTCGGGTACGAGGGCATCCAGCCCAGCCGGGTCGCCAGCGCGATATTGTCCGCGGCCGTCCGGCCCGCGAACTTCCCCTTCCCCAGCGGGGAGGAGAAGGCGTCGGCGGTGAAGGGGTCGTAGCGCCACTGATCGTTGGTGAGATACCAGAAGACAGTGCCCTGCATCTGCCGCGGCGGGCGCTGCCAGTCCAGGCCGAACGCCAGGGTGCCCCAGCCGGTCACCGGGCGGCATTTCTCCTGGCCCACGTAATGCGCCCAGCCGCCACCGTTCACGCCCTGGCAGCCGGTGAGGAGTGTAAGGGTGAAGAAGGACCGGTAGATCTGGTCGGAATGGAACCAGTGATTGGTGCCCGCGCCCATCAGGATCATCGACCGGCCGCCGGAACGGTCGGCGTTATCGGCGAATTCGCGGGCGATCCGCTGCGCCTGCACGGCCGGTACGCCGGTGATGGCCTCCTGCCAGGCGGGGGTGTAGGGCTCGGACGCGTCGTCGTAGCCGTCGGGCCAGGTACCGGGCAGTCCCGGCCGGCCCACCGCGTACTGCGCGAGCAACAGGTCGAACACCGTGGTCACCCGTTTCCCGGCGACCACCGAGGTGGGCACGCCCCTGGTCAGCACCCCGGGCACATCCGAATCGAACCGGGGGAACTGTACGGCCGCAGCATCGTCGGTGCGGCCGTACAGCGTCAGGAGTGGCTCGACACCCCCGAGATCGAGGTTCCAGCGCCCGGTGCCGTTCTCGCCGAACCGATCCCCCAGCGACCCGTTCGGCACCACCGGCGCACCGTCACCGTCGAGCAGCACGGTCCGGAACTGCGCGCCCTCCTCGGTGCTGCCGAGATCGGCGGCGGTGAGGAATTTCCCCGGCACCGCGACCCCGTCCTCGCCCTCGTCGAGGGTGATCAGGAAGGGCAGATCGGTGTATTTGCGGATGTAGTCCAGGAACCGGGGCGTATCCCGGTCCACGAAGAACTCCCGCAGCACCACATGACCCATGGCCATCGCCAGCGCGGCGTCGGTACCCGGCCGGGCCGCCACCCATTCGTCGGCGAACTTGGTGTTGTCGGCGTAGTCCGGGGAAACCACCACGACCTTCTGGCCGCGGTAGCGGGCCTCGGTCATGTAGTGGGCGTCCGGGGTGCGGGTCACCGGGACGTTGGAACCCCACATGATGAGGTACCCGGCGTCGAACCAGTCCGCCGATTCCGGGACGTCGGTCTGATCGCCGAACACCTGCGGTGAGGCCACCGGCAGATCGGCGTACCAGTCGTAGAACGACAGCATCGACCCGCCCAGCAGCGAGATGAACCGGGCGCCGACGGCGTGGCTGACCATGGACATGGCCGGGATCGGCGAGAATCCGGCGATCCGGTCCGGTCCGTACTTCTTGATCGTGTGGACGTGTGCCGCCGCGGCGATCTCGGCGGCCTCCCACCATTCGGCGCGTACGAATCCGCCCTTACCGCGTGCCGCCTTGTACCGGCGGGCACGCTCCGGGTCCTCGACGATATCGGCCCAGGCCAGCACCGGATCCTTGAGCTTGCGTTTCGCCTCGCGGTACAGCTCGAGCAGTGTGCCGCGCACATACGGATACCGCACCCGCGCGGGCGAATAGGTGTACCAGGAGAACGAGGCGCCGCGCGGGCAGCCGCGGGGCTCGTATTCGGGTTTGTCGGAGCCGACGGAGGGATAGTCGGTCTGCTGGGACTCCCAGGTGATCACACCGTCTTTGACGTAGATCTTCC
>NZ_JBSFRU010000464.1:0-3686 GCF_053589395.1 Nocardia sp. NPDC003345 | reverse complement strand
GTGCTGTGGCTGGAGCAGTTCCTGGCGCAGTACGCCGGCGCGGTCCTCGCCGTCACCCACGATCGCTACTTCCTCGACAACGTGGCGGGCTGGATCCTGGAACTGGACCGGGGCCGGGCGATCGGCTACGAAGGCAACTACTCCACCTACCTGGAGAAGAAGGCCGAGCGGCTGGCGGTTCAGGGCAAGAAGGACCAGAAGCTGCAGAAGCGGCTCAAGGACGAACTCGCCTGGGTGCGTTCCGGTGCCAAGGCCCGGCAGGCCAAGAACAAGGCGCGGCTGGGCCGCTACGAGGAGATGGCGGCCGAGGCCGAGAAGATGCGGAAGCTGGACTTCGAGGAGATCCAGATCCCGGCCGGACCGCGCCTGGGCAGCGTGGTGGTCGAGGTCGAGCACCTGGACAAGGGTTTCGGCGACCGGCAGCTGATCAAGGATCTGTCGTTCACGCTGCCCCGCAACGGCATCGTCGGCGTGATCGGTCCGAACGGCGTGGGTAAGACCACCCTGTTCAAGACGATCGTCGGTCTGGAGGAGCCGGACAGCGGCACGGTGAAGGTCGGCGAGACGGTCCAGTTGAGCTATGTCGACCAGTCCCGCGCCGGTATCGATCCGAACAAGACGGTGTGGCAGGTGGTTTCCGACGGACTCGACTACATCGAGGTCGGCCAGCAGGAGATGCCGTCCCGCGCCTATGTGAGCGCGTTCGGTTTCAAAGGTCCCGACCAGCAGAAGCCGGCCGGAGTGCTCTCCGGCGGTGAGCGCAACCGGCTGAACCTGGCGCTCACACTGAAGCAGGGTGGCAACCTGATCCTGCTCGACGAGCCCACCAACGATCTGGATGTGGAAACCCTCGGCTCGCTGGAAAACGCCTTGGAGCACTTCCCCGGTTGCGCCGTGGTGATTTCCCACGATCGGTGGTTCCTGGACCGCACCTGCACGCATATCCTCGCGTGGGAAGGTGACGCCGACAACGAAGCCAAGTGGTTCTGGTTCGAGGGCAACTTCGAAGCCTATGAGGCCAACAAGATCGAACGCCTCGGCCCGGAAGCCGCACGGCCGCATCGCGTGACGCATCGGAAGCTGACCCGCGGGTAACGACGCGGCTCTTTTCCCGCTACCAGGGTTCGGGACTACCCTCGGGACCGGCATCGGTGTGTCCGAGAAAATCCGCATTCAAGGGAGTGGGAAATGACGGTCTCGTCCGAATTGTCCAGCGACGCATGGGTTGCCGAGTTGCCGGACACGCTACGGGCCGGTCTCGGCGCGTTGGAGGACGGTTATTTCCGCTATGTCGGGACCGAGGACGCGGATTGTGAGATCACCGCTCCCACCCTGACCTTCCGGGCCCATCTGGCCTTGGCCCTGACCCGGCAACCGGGTCAGGGCCTGGTGCGGGCGCATCATCCGGACGACGGATCCGGGCTGGGCGCCGCCGTGCAGATCGTGACCGACGATATGCCCATGCTCGTCGACTCGGTGACGGCGTTGTTCAGCCGGATGGGCGGGACGGTCAGCGAGGTCATCCACCCCATCGTGACCGTCGAGCGCGACGCCGCCGGCGGGTTGCTCGCGGCCCGTCCGCATGAGGCGGGCCGGGGGCGCAACGGTACGGCGGCCGGTCGCGAATCCTGGATCCACCTGCAATTACATCCGGCCACCGGGGTGGAACTACTCGCCGAGATCGCCGCCGCCGTACCCGAAGTGATCGCCGATGTGCGCCGGGTGAGCAGCGATACCGGCGCCATCGAGGACCGGCTGAGTGAGCTCGCGGCCGGGCTCGACGGCGCCGATGCGGCGGCGGCCGCCGAAGCCGATATCGAACCCGCCGAATGCGCGCGGCTGCTGCGCTGGATGGCCGACGGTAACTTCACGGTGCTCGGGTATATCCGGTATCGCTACGAACCGGGGGAGCAGGTCCCGGTCCCGGTGGCCGGATCCGGACTCGGCGTCCTGCATCCCGACGCGGGCTCCGGTTTCCGGATACCGGTGAATACCGGCGCGCGGCCCCTGTTGCGGATGACCCAGGGCCTGGTCCCGGTCACCATGCAACGCGCGGTGCACCCCTACTTCATCGGTGTGGCCGATCTGGACGGCAACGGGGTGGCCCGGGGTGAACACCTCTTCCTCGGGGTGTTCACCGTGACGGCTCTGCACGAGAACGTGCTGGACATCCCGGTGGTGGGCCAGCGGGTGCTCTCCGCCATCGAGGGCAGCGGATTCGCTCTCGATTCGTTCTCCGGGCAGGCCATGCTCGAGGTGATGCAGGGCTTCCCCCGCTCCGAACTGTTCTCCTCCGATGCCGCGACCCTGCGACGGGTCGCGGGCGCGGTGCTCAATGTGGGGCTGCGCCGGCAGGTGCGCCTGTTCGTGCGGGTCGACCCGTACGGGCGGTTCGTCGCCGCCATGGTCTATCTGCCGCGGGATCGCTACACGACCGCCGTTCGCCTGGAGATCCAGGACATCCTGGTGCGCGAACTCGGCGGCGCCTCCATCGATTATTCCGCGCGGGTGAGTGAGAGCGAGCTCGCCAGTGTGTATTTCACCGTCCGGATGCCGGGCGCCGACGACGCCGACCCGGTGCGGGGCGCCGCCGAGGAGATCTCCGAGGCCGAACGTCTGCGGATCCAGAACCTGCTCGCCGAGGCGACCCGCACCTGGGACGATCACCTCAACGACGCGGTGAGCAGTTCCACCGTGCTCGACCCGCGGATCGTGCACCGCTACTGCGAGGCGTTCCCCGAGGGGTACAAGCAGGATTTCACCGCCCCGCGCGCGCTTGCCGATATCGACCGGCTGGAGCGGCTGACGCCCGGCGGTATCGACCAGCATCTCTACCGGACCGCCGGCGCTCCCACCGGCTCCTGGCGCTTCACCCTCTACATCGGCGGTGGCGCGATCTCGCTGAGCCAGGTGCTGCCCGTCCTGCAGAGTCTCGGGGTGGAGGTTCTCGACGAACGGCCGTACCGGATCCGGCGTGAACCCGACGGGCGCAGTGCCGACCAGGAACACTGGATCTACGATTTCGGCCTGCAGGTCAGCCCGGAGCTGCTGCGCGGCGCCATCGACCAGGATCTCGACGCCGAACTGCTCGAAGTAGCCCCCGATACCCTCGCGCGGACCGCGACCGCCGCGCGGGTACGCGACCGGTTCACCGCCGCGTTCGACGCCCTCTGGTACGGGCGCGCCGAAGCGGACGGTCTCAACGAACTCGTACTGCGGGCCGGGCTGGACTGGCGTGAGGTCGCGGTCCTGCGGACCTACGCGAAATACCTGCGACAGGCAGGTTTCCCGTACAGCCAGTTCAATATCGCCCGGGTGCTGCACACCTATCCGGATACCGCGCGGCTGTTCGCCGCGCTCTTCGCCGCCCGGTTCGATCCGGACAGCCATTCCACCGAACGCTGCGAGGAACTCGAACAGCGGGTACGCGATCGGATCGATGAGGTCGTCAGCCTGGACGCCGACCGCATCCTGCGGGCCATCCTCGGATTGATCCGGGCCACGCTTCGTACGAACTACTACGTCACCGACGGCGGCGGCGCGGTCCGCGATTTCATCTCGGTCAAGGTCGAGCCCCAGGAAATCACCGAACTGCCGCAGCCGCGGCCGAAGTACGAGATCTTCGTGTATTCGCCGCGGGTGGAGGGTGTGCATCTGCGGTTCGGTGCGGTGGCGCGTGGTGGTTT
>NZ_JBSFRU010000463.1:0-3738 GCF_053589395.1 Nocardia sp. NPDC003345 | reverse complement strand
CGACCGCCGCGCCCGGCTACTGGAACTCACCCCGCGAGGCCGCGAGCTGCACGCTTCCGCACAGGCCCGGATCCGTGCACGGGAGGAGGAACTGCTGCGGAACCTCCCCGAGACCGACCGGCGCGGATTCCTCAACGCCCTGCGGATTCTGGGCGCCGCCGGCCCGGATGACACCGGCACGCCGCAATAACCCGGCCGCGGCCCCCGCCGCAACCCGAACGGCCACCCCGCGCGGACGGCCCGGAATCAGTCCCGGCCGCCCCGCAGCACCCGGAGCGGGGCGTGGTTGGCCCACCCCTCCTCCGGCCAGTTGAACCATCCCGCCGAGGCCGAAGTGCCACCGTCGGGATGCAGTGTGGTGCCGGTGAGATAGGACGACAACCGCGAGGCCAGGAAGACCGCGCATCCCGAGATGTCCTCGAGCTTCCCGGCCCGCCCCATCGGGATCGCGACCCGCACGCCGTCGGGGTCCAGCATGGCGTTGTCACCGGTCCCGATGCGTTCCAGATTCGGGGTCGGCACGAAATCCGGGGCGATATTGTTCACCCGGATACCGTCGGGCGCGACCTCGATGGCGAGAGTGCGCGCGAACTGCTCCACCGCCGCCTTCGCCGCCGCGTACACCGCGAAACCGGGCGCCGCGCGATGCGCCTCGATGGTGGAGATATTGATGATGCTGCCGCCGCGGCCACCGGCCCGCATCCGCGGCACGGCCAGATGGCAGGCGTGCAGGACATGGGTCAGATTGGTACGCAGCAGGGCATCCCAGCCCTTCGGACGGGTCTCGGTGAACAGGCTGCGGAATGTCCCACCCACCACGTTGACCAGGATGTCCAGCCGGCCCCAGCGTTCGTCCACCGCCGCGAACAGCGCGGCGAGGGCTTCCGGATCGCGGGCGTCGCCCGGTATCACCAGCGCCTCGCAGCCGCGGGCATCGAGGAACTCCCGCAGCTGCGCCACGGCAGCGGCGTCGATATCGAGTACCGCCGGCCGGACCCCGTTGTCCACCAGATCCGTGACCACCGCCCGGCCCAGCCCGCCCGCGCCGCCGGTGACCACCGCCACGGCACCGGCCAGCCCGGCCCGCTCCTCGAACCAGCCCATCGTCGTACCTCTCAGTCGATATAGGTCGCGCCGAACGACGACAGGAAATCGAAGGTCACGGCCGGATCCAGGGTGTCGTGCACACCGGCCCGGGTGGATACGGTGATCCAGTCCACCCCGGCCCGGGCCAGCGCCGCGAACGCTTCGCGGTGCGGCTCCGGGTCGGCGCCGGGGCCGGTGAGACCGGTATGGCCGTAGGAGTACACGAGATCGATATGGTCGGTGCGCCCCGCGTTTTCGGCCGCGGTCCGCACTTCACCGATCTTGCGGGCCAGATCGTCGATGGAACCCAGCTCCGGGGTCCGCGCCGTCGAACTCAGTTCCGCGCCACCCGACATCGGGATCCAGCCGTGCGCGGCGCGGGCCACCCGGCGGCGGCTCAGCGCGGAATTGCCGCCGATCCAGATCGGGATGGGCTGCTGCACCGGTGTCGGCCGGGCCTGCACCTCACGGGCGCTGAAGTGGGTGCCGGTATAGCTGAACGGCTCGCCCTTCCAGTGCAGCGGCAGCACATCCAGTGCCTCGTCGAACAGCGTGTTGCGTTCCTCGAAATCGACGCCCATCGCATGGAATTCGCCCTTGAGGTAGCCGGTGCCGATCCCGAGGATCGCCCGCCCACCGGACAGTTTGTCCAGTGTCGCGGCCGCCTTCGCCAGCAGCATGGGGTTGCGGTAGGGAGCCACCGACAGATAGGTGAGCAACCGGATCCGGCTGGTGAGAGCGGCCGCGTAACCGAGGGCCACGAACGGGTCCAGCGTCTCATGACCGCCCGCACCGAGCCAGCGCGCACCCGGCGCCGGATGCTCGCTGAGCGAGAATCCCGCGAAACCCGCCGCCTCGGCGGCCGCGGCGACCTCGCCGAGCGGGCCGGGATCGAGGATATCGGCGTCCGCGCCGCCGGTCTCCGGATAGTGGAAGATGAACCGCACTGTTACCTCCGCTCACTCACGATGATCCGGGCCGCTACCGGCCGCGCCTGACCTCGTTGAACGGCACATCGCGATCGGCGGCGTACTCGCGCGGCATCCCGAGCACCCGTTCACTGATCACGCTCCGCGCCATCTCGGTACTGCCGCCGGCCAGGCTCCAGGCCGCGCGGAACAGGAAATCCGTGCCGATCTTCGCGGTATCGGCCGGATCGCCGGGCGCGTGGGTGGCCGCCGCCGCACCCGCGATCTTGACCGCCATATCCGTTTGCAGCCAGGAGTATTCGGCGCTGAACAGGCGGGTGATCGAACCGGCCGCGGGCGGCAGTTCCCCGGCCATGATGCTGCGGGTGATGTGGGAAATGAGCTGATCACGCACCACGGCCATGGCGCGCGCCTCGCCGACATCCTCGCGCACCCGGATATCGTCCAACTGGCCGGTGTCCCGGGCCAGTTCGAAGATCGGTGAATCCTCGCCGCCCATATGCGGCCGGGCGCCACTGGTATAGGGCGAGGTGCCGCCGATCGCGGAGCGTTCGTGATACAGCAACCGGGACGCGGCCTCCCAGCCGTGGTCGACCTGACCGAGCACCGCGTCGTCGCCCAGGGCCACATCGTCGAAGAACTCCTGGCAGAACTCCGTGGACCCGGTGACCTGTTTGATCCGCTGCACGGTGACTCCCGCGGCTTCCAAAGGCACCAGGAACATGGTCAGGCCGCGATGTTTGGGCACGTCCCAGTTGGTACGGGCCAGGCACAGGCCGTAGTCGGCGGCGTACGCACCGGAACTCCAGATCTTCGAGCCGTTGAGAATCCAGCGGTCGCCGTCGCGTTCGGCGCGGGTGGTCAGCCCGGCCAGGTCCGAGCCGCCGTTGGGTTCGGACAGCAGCTGGACCAGCAGTTCGTCCCCGCGCAGCACCGCGGGCAGATGTTCGCGTTTCTGTTCCTCGGTGCCGAGATCCAGCAGGGTCGCCGCGCAGATCGACAGCGTGGGCACATTCAGGTTGACCGGCATCTCGTAGCCGTAGGACTCCTTGCTGAAGGCCTGCTGATGCGCGGGCGTCAGACCGAGTCCGCCGAACTCCTCCGGAAAGCAGATTCCCGCGAACCCGCCATCGAAGAGCATGCGCTGCAGCTCGCGGGTCCGGTCCCATTCCTCTTTGCTGTCGGGCGGCCCCTGTTCCGGCGGGGCGGGCGGAAGATTGTCGCGCAACCAGACCCGGGCGCGTTCCCGGAATTCGGCGACGGGTTCGACTTCGGTGGTCATAGCGGTACTGCCTTCCACGAGGGGATCGGCCGCGTCAGGCGGCGGCGACGAGAAGATCGGTGATACGGCGCCGGTGCTCCTCCGGAGTGCCGTAGAGCGCGCGTCCCAGACCGATCCGCCGCAGATACAGGTGCAGATCGTGCTCCCAGGTGACCCCGATACCGCCGTGCAGCTGGACGCAGTCCTGACCGATCACCGGAGCCTTGGCTCCCACATACGATTTCGCGACGCTGACCGCCTCGTCCGCGGTCGCCGGATCGTCGTCGCAGGCGGCGGCCGCGGCGGCGGCCGTCGCGCGGCAGGCCTCCAGCCAGGTCTTGTTATCGGCCATCCGGTGTTTGAGTGCCTGATAGGAGTTCAGCGGGCGGCCGAAGGTGAAACGGTCGGCCAGCCAGCCCAGGGTGGCGTCGACGGCCTTGTCGGTGGCACCGACCGTCTCCG
>NZ_JBSFRU010000462.1:0-3740 GCF_053589395.1 Nocardia sp. NPDC003345 | reverse complement strand
ACCTACTCACCTTGGCGGGCGGGGTCACCTTCTCACCTTGGCGGGTGGGGTCACCTTCTCGCCTTGGCGGGCAGGGTCACCCCCCTCACCTCTGCGAGCGAGGCCGCCTTTTCGTCACGCGAGGCCGACCCTCAGGAACGCAGTGGAGAGGTTTCCCGGGCCTGGTAGGTCGGTTCGTGCTGCTTGAGCAGCGCTATCACCCTGTAGGTCACCGGGAGCATGATCACCTCGACCAGGGTTTTCCACAGGAAGCCCACGATCACGTAGTTGAGGAACTGACCCCAGCTGTCGATTCCGATCGCGGTCGCGGCGATCGAGCAGAAGATCAGGGTGTCGGCGAGTTCGCCCACCACCGTCGAGCCGATGAGGCGGGCCCACAGATGTTTCTCGCGGGTGCGTTCCTTGATCAGCACCAGGGTCGCGGAGTTGAGCAGCTGGCCGACCACGTATCCCGCCAGTCCGGCCGCCACCAGTTGCGGTGTGGTGCCGATTACGGTGCGGAACGCTTCCTGGTTCTCGTAGAACGAGGCGGCGGGCAGGCGGATGGCGATGGCGAAGCAGAGCACCGTGACCAGCAGGGCGGTGAAACCGTAGAGCACCGCGTGCCGGGTGGCGCGGAAACCGTAGACCTCGCTGAGTACGTCGCCGAGCACATAGGCCAGCGGGAACAGGAAGAACGCGGCGTCGGTGGTGATGGGCAGGATTTCGAGGGGGCCGAGGGTCAGTGAGCTGCCGGTGAAGAACTGGACGCCCTTGGTCGCGCAGATATTGGAGATGATGAGTGTCGCTGTGAACAGTACGACGATCGGCGTGTAGTACCCCCGCGCCACCTGGGCGAAGGCCGCGTGCGCGGGCGCGGGGTGTCCAGACCGGCCGGATAACTGGGTTTTCTTCGGATCTTCCACGGGGCTATCCAATCAAATTCTGGAATAGGGTGTAGTCATGACGAACCCCGGGGAATCCGACGAGTGGTGGAAGCAATACGGGGGGTCGGGCGTCTCGTCGGACCCCGCGGCCGGTGGTGGCGGATCGCCGGCGAGCGGTCCGTCGAGCTATCCCTCGGCGCCCCAGTACCCTTCGTCGCCGCCGCCTGCCGCGCCTTCCCCGGCCGCACCGTCCTACCAGGCCCCGCCTCCGGCGGGACCGTATCCGGCCCAGCCCTCCTATCCGGCCACGCCCTACGGTGCGGCGGCTCCCGGGTATCCCGCCGGCTATCAGCCCTACGCCTACCCGACCCATCGGGGGACCAACGGGCTGGCGATCGCTTCGCTGGTGACGTCGCTGGCCGGTTTCGCGACCTGTGGTGTCACCTCGATCGTGGGCATCATCCTCGGGGTGATCGCGCTCAACCAGATCCGGGACAGCGGACAGGAGGGTCGTGGTCTGGCGCTGGGCGGGATCTGGGCCGGGGCGGCGTTGATCGTGTTGATCGCGCTGTATTTCGTGGTGATGATCGTGGTGGCCGCGACAGCCTGAGCCGTCCCCGCCCCTCGGCGGGGACTTATCCGTATCAGGCGGTGAGGACCTGCGTTCCTCCGGCGAGTTTGTCGTGCCAGCCCTGCTTGTTCGGGTCCTTGTCCAAAGTGGCGCCGATGTAGAGCATGAGCGCGAGTCCGACGAGCCAGCCGAGGCACGGAACGATCTGCGCGGCCAGATAGATATTGCGTTTCAGCGAGGCCAGCGGCGCGACGGTCGGCGCGCCGTTGGGCGCCACAACTTTGAGCCCCAGGATCTTCTTGCCGAGGGTGGCTCCGGTCCGGCTTTCCATCGCGACGTAGTACACCAGCATCGCCGCGAAGATGATCGCGTAGCTGACCGCTACCCCGGCGAACCCGACCATATTCGGGATGATGATGAAGTTGAGCAGGATGGCCAGCGGCAGGGCGACGATCAGGCCGTCGATCAACCGGGCCGCGAACCGTGGCCACAACTTGCCGGGTACGCCGAACGCCGGATCGTACTGCCCGTACTGCTGACCTCCGTATTGTGCCTGCGGAAACACCTGCTGCTCATAGGCCGGTTTCGGTTCGGCGGGCGGCTGCGGGGGTTGTGGTGGCGGCGGGGGCCGGTGTCCGTACGGTTGCTGCTGCGGCGGCGGGGCATACTGTCCGGGCTGCTGCCCGTACGGTCCCGGTGGGTACTGCGGCTGCTGCCCGTACGGCTGCCCGGCCTGGGGGTGGTTGCTGGGTTGGTACCCGCCACTGGTCATCTCGCCTGCCTGAACTCGTACTCGTGAAGACCCGGTCGCAGGCCAGGTTACGGACCGGCGCCGGTATGCACCAAGCTGCCGGGGTCCAGCACCCACGGTTCGCGGGGGAGGCGGTCCGGGTCGAATTCGGCCAGTGCCGCCGCGGCCGTGCGGCCGGTGAATCCGAGCGATGCGGTGAGTCCGGCGACCACGCCCTCGGCGGTGTCGCCGCGGGCGAGACGGTCGGTCAGGGTGACCGCGCCGTCGCGTTTGGCCAGCCGCTGTCCCGCGGTGTTCAGCACCAGCGGGACGTGGGCGTATTCGGGCACCGGGAGGCCGAGCAGGGTCGCGAGGTAGGCCTGCCGGGGTGTGGACGGCAGTAGATCGTCACCCCGGACCACCTGGTCCACGCCCTGCCCGGCATCGTCGATGACGACCGCCAGGTTGTAGGCCGGTATACCGTCGCCGCGTCGCAGTACGAAATCGTCGACCGGGCCGCGGTAGCGCCCGTGCAGGCGATCGGTGATCTCGAATTCGGCCCGGGTCGAACGGAGCCTGATCGCGGCGGGCCGGCCCGCCGCCCGCCGCCGCTCGCGGTCGGCCGGGGTGAGATCGCGGCAGGTGCCGGGGTAGGCGCCCTGGGGTCCGTGCGGGGCGGTGGCGGCCTGCTGGATTTCCTTTCGGGTGCAGTAGCACTCGTAGGTGAGGCCGGCGCCGGTGAGCCGGCGCACCGCGGCATCGTAGTGCGCGATTCGCCCCGATTGACGCAGCACCGGTCCGTCCCAATCGATTCCGAGTGCGGCGAGATCGGCCAGCTGGCGCTGTTCGGCCCCGGGCCGGACCCGGTCCAGGTCGTCGACCCGCAGTACGAACCGGCGTCCCGTGGTGCGGGCGAACAACCAGGCCAGCAGGGCGGTGCGCAGATTTCCCAGATGCAGATCACCCGAGGGGCTCGGCGCGTACCGGCCGGCCCCGGCCGGTGCGGTCGCTCGGTCGGTGGGCATCGAGGTCATGGTAGGTCCCGCGTGAGCCGGGGCATGAGCGCGGACTCGTCGACGAGGGGCCCGGTCGTGGTCTCTGCCGGGTCGGTTTCGGGAAAGCGCGTGTCCAGCTCGTTCAGCAGTGCCTCGGCGTGCGCGAGCAGCCCGGGGCGGTCGAGGCGGTAGGGCAGGTCGTCGCCCTGGTAGCCGGCCGCGGCGATATCGAAGGCCCGCAGCCGTTCGGCCGCCCGGCGGAGCAGGGTGCGCGCGCCTTTGGGGTTTCCGCGCTGGATATGGGTGAGGCCGACCGCGTACTGGGCCAGGCCCTGCCATAGCATGCGTTCGGCCTCCGGCCCGTTCTTCCAGACCGATTCCAGGACTTCGTGCGCGTTGAAGGCCAGGCCGCGGTCGAGTAGCCGCTGGGCGTAGTCGAGCGCTTCGGATGGTTCGAGGTCCAGGTCGTCGGGGATGCGCGGTACACCGGGGCTGCCCGGCGGTAGTGGGCGGCCCAGCCGGTCGCGGGGCCGGGCGTTGGCGGCGCGTCCCTGATCGTCGCGGTCGCGTTCGGGCAT
>NZ_JBSFRU010000461.1:0-3741 GCF_053589395.1 Nocardia sp. NPDC003345 | reverse complement strand
TCTGCCACTGGCCCGGCTCTCCCGCGAGGTCCGGCCGTTCCGCATCTACGACGGCCCCTCCGAGGTGCACCGCTGGGCCATCGCCAAACGCGCCGTCGGCGCCGCCCGCCGCGCGGCCCGCTGAGGCCGCGGCCGGCCGGATCGATCGGTCACCGCGGCGCCGTCTCCGATGCCCGGTTCACCTCGCCGTCGTCGGCCGTGCGTGAGCGGGCGGGCAGAACCAGCCATCCCACGGTCGCGGCCATTGCCGCGACACCTCCGGCGACGAGGGCTGCCGTATGGAAGCCGTCCAGGAAGGCCGTCTTCACGAGGCCGATGAGCCGATCGCCGGTGGGGCCGGGAATCGACCGTGCCGCACGCACACCGGACAGCATCGAACTCGCCGCCGCGGCACGTGCCTCCTCGGGGAGCCGGATATCACCCAGTCCGTCGGCTACCTTTCCCGAGTACACGGAGGCCAGGACCGAACCGAGTACCGCGACCCCCAGCGTTCCGCCGAGTTCGCGACTCGTATCGTTGACCGCCGACCCCGCACCGACCTGCCCGGTCGACAACTCGTTGAGCACCGCGAAGGTAGCGGGACCGGAGACCAGCGCCACTCCCAGCGCCAGTGTCACCATCACCGGAACGATTACGCCCCAATACGAGGTGTACATGTCGTAGCGGATGGTCAGCCAGAAGGCCGCGGCCATCACCAGCGATCCGATCGCGGCCGCGCGCCCGGCTCCGATCTTCGAACCCAACCACATACTCGGTCCGGCGAATACCGCCATGGCGATGGCGAAGGGCAGGGTGCGCATACCTGTTTCGAACGGCGGAAATTCCTTGACGCCCTGGAAGTATTGCGTCATGAGAAAGACGAAACCCATCAGGGCGAACATGCCGAAAGTCAGCATCATCGCCGCAGTGGCGAAGTTCCGGTCACGGAACAGTCGCACATCGAACAACGGTGACGAAAAACGATTTTCCCACACCACATATGCTCCGATCACCACCGCGCCGATCACCACTCCGGCGACGGTGCGCGGCGACAGCCAGCTGTGGTTCGGCGCCTCGATCACGCTGTAGACGAATACCGAGATACCGAGCATCGACAGCACCATGCCACCGAAATCGAACGGGCCGATATCGGTATTCCGGCTCTGCGGGACCAGAAGCGCCGCACCGAGAAGAGCTATCGCGCCCGCGGGGACATTGATCCAGAATATCGATCCCCACGAGTAGTGGTCGAGCAGCCAGCCGCCGATCACCGGGCCGATCGCGGCGGCCACTCCGGCGACAGCGGCCCAGGCGGCCACCGCGACAGCACGTTCCCGCAGGTCGTCGAATAGGATCACCACGATCGCCAAGGTGGCCGGGAAAACCAGCGCGGCGAAGAGTCCGAGGCCCGCCCGGGCGGCGATCAGTTGCCCGAGGCTGCTCGACAATGCCGCGAGTGCCGATATTCCCGCGAAGCCGATGATTCCGACGATGAGTACCGTCTTACGTCCGAATCGGTCTCCCAGATAGCCGCCGGTGAGGAGTAAACCGGCGAAAACCAGCGTGTACACGTCCACAACCATCTGCAATCCGGACGTGCTCGCACCCAAATCGGTGGCGATCGTCGGCAATGCGACATTCACAATGGTGTTGTCCACGAAAACCAGCAGTTCGGCGAAACACAATGCCGCCAAACCGAGCCATCGAATCACCGGGGAATCCACTCGTAGTCCTTCTCGTCCTCGCAGACCGGCGTCCGGCCACCACCGGCGACCCGATACACCCGCGCCGACTTCCGCCCGGCGTCATGTCACTGTATGAATCGACGGGTTGCCACCGAAATGCTCATATGGGACAGAACCATGATATTTTCGGGCCGGTGGACCGACCGTCGTGGGACTTCAGGCGCAGCATCATCGGAGTCCGGCATATGGTGCGGGCCGGCATCGATCACGGTGTCCCGGAGCGTCGGCTGCTCGCCTCGACCGGCCTGCGAACGGCGGATCTCGATACCGGCGATCTGGAAATCGAAGCCGTTCAGGAGCTCTCGGTCGCACGCAACCTGGTGCAGACCGTCGGCGACAGACCAGGACTCGGCACCGAGGTGGCGAAGCGTTTCTCCCTGGCCAACTTCGGACTGCTGGGCTTCGCCATGCTCAGCAGTCCCACCGCCGGTGAAGCCCTGCGGGTCGCATTGCACACACTGCGGATCGGCAATCGATTCGTCGATATCAGCGTCGGCGTCGGTGCGACCACGGGACGGATCGAATTCCGGACCGACACCCTTCCCGCCGACGTCCGGGCTCTTCTGCTCGAACGTGACATCGTGATCGTCTTCGGTGTGATCGTGCTGCGTTGTCTCGGCCCGCGACTTGCCGAACGCCTCGGTGATACCCGTCTCGAGGTGGCACTGCCGGCCCGCAGCGTGGCCGCCATGACCGAGGGCATGGAGCGAATGCTCTCCGATGTCTCGCACAACCCGGTCCGGCGGTTCCCGATTCTCGCCGACCGGCCGAGTACCGTGCTGACGTTTCCGATCGATCTTCTCGCCGAGCCGATGTCGATGCCCGATCCGGCTACGGCCGCGCTCTGCGAGAAGCACTGCCTGGACCTGTTGCAGCAGCGAAAAGAGCGCGGCCGCCTCGCCACCAGAGTTCGCGCGCTTCTTCTCCAGCAGATCGGCACCGCACCGAACGCGGAGGATATCGCGCGGGAACTGAATATGGACCGTCGCACACTGCACCGAAGGCTCGCCGACGAGGGCACCGGCTTTCGAGTCCTCAGCGAGGAGGTCCGCTGCGCGCTCGCGATCGATATGCTCGGTGTCCTCGGACTCACGGTGCAGGAGACCGCAATCCGCCTCGGATACTCCGGGCCCGCGGCCTTCAGCAGGTCGTTCACCCGGTGGACGGGCGAACCGCCGAGCACCTACCGCCGATGACCGCCCGGCGGCGGCGTTCCGAGTCCGCCGACGGCGAGGCGGCGTTCCGGGGCCGCGCGGCCGGTGTGCGGCATTGTGACGACAGTTCTGAGTCGACACCAATCGAGCGCCGTGACCTGCCACTGCGACCAGCTCTATGACCGGCCCGAACTTGACCCATGTGGCCGCTCCTGGAGGAACAAGATCATGACCCTGAAGATCTACCGGCCAGGCGGCGCAGCCTTTCTCGATCCCATGAACGACGACCTCATCATGGTGGATTGGGAGGATGCTCGTCGAGTTCTTGCTCGTTGAGCGTGAAGTTGGTCGGTGCCGAGGAGCCACTGCTGATAGGTGGCGTGCCGGAATTGGTACGCCGTGCCATCGACGCGGAGCAAGCCGCTGCGTCGGGCCCAGTCCAGGAAAGTGCCGGGTCGGGCCGGAAATCTTGCTGTGACCTTGAAGGCCGGCACCGCTAGCAAAAACCGGCCCGTCGCCCGCCCGGTCAGAAGGCCGAACGCCAGTCCAACCGTCAGCCCGAGTGCGAGCCCGGCTGCGAGCCCGTGCGTGAGTACGCCTGCGAGCCCGATAGTGAGTCCGAACAGCAGACCGATGACCAGTGCTGCCAGCAGGTCGTGGCGTATCGTTCGCCGTTCGTCTGCCACTAGGGACAGCCGATCTTCGTCCGCAACTTGAAGCCCAGCCGCTAGTCCACTCGCGAGGACGAATGCGACCAGAACTGCCACCCCGAAAGCTACCCAGATGTAGAGCCCACACACCCACAGGGATAGGAAGCTGTATACGGCAGCTTGGGCCCATCGGGAGCGTCTGGGTACAGTCAG
>NZ_JBSFRU010000460.1:0-3763 GCF_053589395.1 Nocardia sp. NPDC003345 | reverse complement strand
TCAACGACCGCACTCTGCTCTGGGTGGCCGCGGTGGTCCTGGGTCTGGTGTCCGTCGCGGCCGCGGCTTTCGTATGGAACCTGCTGCGCGCCCAGCTCGGTTCGCTGCGACTGGTCGCGGCCGTCGCGGCATTTGTCCTGGTGGTGACGCTGGGGTACGTCCTGCTACCGGGCGTGAACGAGGTGGGCGCCGATTTCCCGGCCAGCCTGCTCTGGGAGTTCCGTACGGCGTCGCTGGCGGTTTCCACCACCCTCTGGCTGAGTATCGGCCTCGTTTTCGCCGTGATCACCGAGTGGTCGGCACGCGGTACTACCCGGGTAGCCGAACCGGTCGCTACCGTGGGTTGATCCCGATACCGGCCCGCCGGGAGCAGTGTCGGCGGTATGAATTCCACCGACACCCACCCGGCGGTCCGGGGTCGTGTTCGCAACGACCGTGGGCTCCCCCAGCGCCGCCCCGCGGCCGTCACCACCGCGTTCACGGCATTCGTGGCCGCGGTGGGCTTCGGAGTGGCGGAGACGGCGCTGCGGAGCTTCGAGGCGCTGTTCGGCGAAACCGGGGCCACCGTGACATCGATGAACGGCGGCTGGGTGCTGCGCACCGCGATATACGGACTGGTGACCGTGGCCGCGTGGCGGATGCTTCGCGGTGGCCGGTGGGCGCGTCTCGCGCTAACCGCCGGTATCGGAGGGGCCGGGCTCGTATCGCTGGTGATCGAGCCGCTGGCCGCCTTCTTCACCGACGGTATCGGCGATCTGTCCGAGATCAGCGTGATCTCCGTGCTGGTGGCGTTCGCGCGTCTCGGGCATATCGTCGCGGTACTGGTCGCCGTCCCCGCGATGTACACCCCCGCGGCGCGGGCCTGGTTCCGCGGCGGCGGGAACGTGTGAGATACCTCGCCGCCACACCCGAATCCGGCCGCGCGGGGCTCGTTCCCGGGCTCCCACCCGAGAGGCGGGAGCCCGGGACGCTCAGGACTCCAGTGCGGCGTCGAGCGTTATCTCGTCCACGCCGGCCAGTGCCTTACTGATCGGGCAGCCGGCCTTGGCGGCCGCGGCGGCCGTCGCGAAACCGGCTTCGTCGAGCCCGGAGACCCGGCCGCGAACGGTGAGCGCGATCCGGCTGATCCGGAAACCACCGGCCGGGTCGGGGCCGAGGGTGACCGCCGCCGAGACGTCGAGGCTCTGCGGGGTGCCGCCGGCCTGAGCGATCTCGTTCGAGAGCGCCATCGCATAGCAGGACGAATGTGCCCCCGCGATGAGTTCCTCCGGACTGGTCGTACCGTCGGCGTCGTCGGCCGACCGTTTGGGGAAAGACACCTCGTACTTGCCGACTCCCGAACTGACCAGGTCGACCTGGCCGGAGCCGTCCTGCAGGCCACCGGTCCAGGCGGTGCGCGCGGTACGTGTGGGCATCACGATCCTTTCGAAGACGATTCGTTCCGTGTCCGGTTCGAACCTACTCGCACCGGTCAGACCGTGGCGGCGGTACGTTCGTCGAGCCGCGTCAGCACCCCCGGCCAGGCCTCGCGATGCCGATTCCGAGCTTCCTCGTCGGTGAACCCGCTGTGCCGCAACCGCAACCGGATCCCCCGCGGCTGCTTCACGAACTCGACCCGGACCACGGTTTCCGCGCCCTCGGTTCCCGCCGCGCCGGTCACCCAGGTCATCTCGACCAGCCGGCTCGGTTCCAGGCGCAGGAAACGGCCGTAATGGGGCCGGACGGCGCCCTCGTGCCGGGTCTCGAAATAGAACGGCTCACCCACCTCCGCCCGCATCCGTACCGACGACGGTTCCGCGAACCAGATATCGAATCCCTGTGTCCAGGCCAGGTACAGGAGTTCCGGTGAAGCCGACATCACCCGCTCCACCATGAGCTCATGAGGCCGTGCTGACAGGTCCGGTGTACGCACTTGCTGGTCGACCATCTCCAGAACCATACTCGCGCGCACCCGGGTACGGCCGTGGATGCGGCGATCATCGCGCCGACGCGCGGCGGGCCGCCGTGAACAGGCGCGGTGACCACCGGGAATACCATTGCGGCACCGGGAATCCGGGTGTGCGCCGACGGCCTGTGAGATGGGCGAATAGGGTGGTGCGGGTGGAGAGTTCGCGATGACGAGCTGGCAGGTGATCGGGCTACTCGGCTGGGTCGCGCTGGCCGGGGTGCTGATCGAACTGGTGCGGCAGCGGCGGATGCTGCGCGTGCTGCGCCGGAAACTGGACGCCGCCGACCGGACGGTCGCGCGGCAGCGACAGGAACTGGAGGTGGATTCCGAACGTCTGCTGATCGCACGCGAGCTGCACGACGTGGTGGCGCACAACCTCTCGCTGATCAATGTGCAGTCGGGTATGGCGCTGCAGCAGGTCGAGAACAAATCGGCGAAGGCCGCGGGCACCGTGGCCGAGATCAAGACCACCAGCCGCAACGCGCTCGAGGATGTCCAGGCACTGCGGCACGCGATCCAGGCGGTCGAAGCCGCCGCACCGGCATCCACCACCGAGTCGTCCACCACGCCGCCTCGCCCCGCGGACCGGCGGACGCGCGAGAAGCGCTCCCGGCGAAGCGGTTTCGGCCGGTGGGACCGCCCGGGCGCCATGATCCGACCGGCCGCCGCCGAGGTGGACGACCGCCCGGCGCCCGCCGCATCACCTCCCCCGCCCCGCGAACCCGATCCCACCCTGGCCGATCTCGACGAACTGCTGCGCAAGCCCCGGGCCACCGGGTTGACGGTGCAGACCCGGGTGCTGGGGACGGCCACCCCCCTGCCGGGCGCCATCGACGAAGCCGCGGCCCAGATCGTGCGCGAATCCCTGGCGAACGTGATCTTGCACGCGCCCGGGTCGGAGGCGACGGTGACCGTGCGCTACACCACCGATTCGGTCGATCTCACGGTCGACAACACCCGCCCCACCGGAAAACCCGAGCACACCGGACCCACGCGCGGGATGGGCATCATCGCGATGCGCGAGCAGGCGCATGCCCTGGGCGGCGCGTTGACGGCCGGCCCGAAACCCAGCGGCGGTTATCGGGTCGCGGCCAGGCTGCCGAGCCGGCCGCTGCGGGTCGCGGCCGATCCGGATGCGCCGGTCCGGTCGCGGGCCGGGTCGGAGCCGAACAAGCGGATTCCGGCACCGGCCGGGCGCGAAAGCCCATCCGAGCGAGTCGAAACCGGCCCCACCACAGTGGAATAGGAGCGTCGGCCGCACCGGTGGCAACCGTCGGTGCGTACCGCTAACGTCCACCCCGCTGTCGAATCCGACCATCGGGGTGAACTATGGGAATCGTTGTCTCGTTCGATCGAGTATCCGAGGCGCAGCTGGCACAGGTCCGCACCGATCCGGACAAACACTGGGAAGTGCTCGACGACGGCCGCGACCGCAGGACCGAGCCCGACGGTTATCTCGACAAAGCCTGGCAGGGCCTGTCCGATCTCCTCGAAAGCACCGGCACCGGGATCGACCTGGTCCTGGACGGCGATCCGATCGACGATTCCGAGATTCTGTTCGCCTGGTCGTCCGCGCTGGTCCGGCGGACCGCGGAAAAGCTGAGCGATACACCTTTCACGACGCTCGCCGCGCATTCCGACCCCGCAGGCGTCCACGAGGCGGAACTCGGCTACCTGCGCCAGTACTACGACGTGCTGGTGAAGTTCTTCGACTCGGCCGCTGCCACGGGCTCCGCGGCAATCATGAGCATGAGCTGACAGCCGATCGGAGACAACGGAAAAGGGCCTGCCCACCGGATATCCGGTGGGCAGGTC
>NZ_JBSFRU010000459.1:0-3774 GCF_053589395.1 Nocardia sp. NPDC003345 | reverse complement strand
CCCGCTTGAGCGCCGCCAGCGCCTCGGCCGACCGCACACCGGTCTTGCAGTGCAGCACGATCTTGCGGTTCTGCGGCAACTCCGACAGCGCTTCGCCGGACAGGATCCGGTCCTTGGGGATCAGGGTGGCGCCCTCGATATGCACGATGTCCCATTCCACGGGCTCGCGGACATCGATCAGTTCCACATCGCCCGCGTCCAGCAGATCCTTGAGTTCGCGTGCGGTGACGGTGGAACCCGCGGCCGCGGCCTGGCCCTCCTCCGACACCACACCGCAGAACGCGTCGTAGTCGATCAGCTCGGTGATCGGCTGCCGATCCGGATCGCGGCGCAGTTTGATGGTCCGGTAGTTCATATCGAGTGCGTCGTACACCATCAGCCGGCCCAGCAGCGGGTCGCCGATACCGGTGATGAGTTTGATCGCCTCGGTCACCATGACCGAACCGATCGAGGCGCACAGCACCCCGAGCACCCCGCCCTCCGCGCACGAGGGCACCATTCCCGGCGGCGGGGCCTCCGGATACAGATCGCGATAGTTGATCCCGCGACCGTCCGGCGCGTCCTCCCAGAACACCGACACCTGGCCCTCGAACCGGTAGATCGAACCCCAGACATACGGCTTACCGGCCAGCACCGCGGCATCGTTGACCAGATAGCGGGTCGCGAAGTTGTCGGTTCCGTCGACGATCAGGTCGTATTCGCGGAACAGTTCCACGGCGTTGTCGGGCTCCAGCCGGATCTTGTGCAGCCGCACATCGATACCCGAGTTGATCTCCAGGATGGAATCCCGGGCGCTGTCGGCCTTGGGGCGGCCGATATCGGATTCACCGTGGATGACCTGCCGCTGCAGGTTCGAGGCGTCCACCTCGTCGAACTCGACGATTCCCAGGGTGCCCACCCCGGCGGCGGCCAGATACAGCAGCGCGGGCGAGCCCAGCCCGCCGGCGCCGATGACGAGCACCTTCGCGTTCTTCAGCCGCTTCTGCCCGTCCATCCCGAGATCCGGGATGATCAGGTGACGGCTGTAGCGGGCGACCTCGTCCCTGCTCAGCTCGGCGGCAGGCTCCACAAGTGGGGGCAGGGACTGCGGTGTTGACACGTCTGTGCACTCCTCGTATCGATATGGCCGGTTGCCCTGTACAACGCCGACGCGCGAACCATTCTTCCCGTGTGGCCGGCCGGCCCGGGACCCGGGCTCAGCCGCGCGGATACGGCCACGGATTGAACCGGCAGGTCTTCCCGTCCATCGGCACCACACCCGATGGGTCGAGGGCCGCGATCTCGTTGTTCGCGGTACCGAAGGTCTGCTGCATCATCACCGGGGCCAATCCGCCGCTGTTCTCACACGGCTGATGCGCGTGGTAGCCGATGGCGTGACCCACCTCATGATTCACCAGATACTGCCGGTAGGAGCCGATATCGCCCTCGAAGGCCGGGGCGCCGCGCACCCAGCGCGCCTCCGACAGCACCACCCGGGCATCGTCGGAGTTGTAGCAGGACGAATCGATGGGGATATCGAACCCGCAGGCCTGGCGGGTGGTCGCCCGCGCGGTCAGCGAGACCCGGAAATCCGGTTCCCCGCGATCGATCCGCTGGAACGCGAACTTGCGGTCGTGGATCCAGCTCTTCGGATTGGCCAGCGTCGAATCGACCATCCGGGCCACCGACTCGTCGCCCCCGAACGCCCGGGTGTCGATCCCGTTCTCGACCTCGACGGTGTAGGTGAAGGTGTACTGCTCCCCCGCCCCCACCCGCGGCGAACCGCCCCCGACGATCCGCCAGGTGCCCTTCCCGGATTCGGTGAACTTCCCGCCGTCGGGCAGCGCGCCCACCGGCAGGTCGTCGGGAAACCGGCCGTCGCCCGGTGGCGCGCCGATCACCCCGGCACTGGCCGGCGGCGGACCGAGCTCGCCGAAGCCGGGCTCGGCCGAATCCGGCGGAGATCCCGAGCCCGCCCGGACCGCGTCCACCACCACGAACGCTGTCAGAATCAGCAACACCGGCAGCGCGTAGGCCCGCCAGCCGAACCGCAGCGGAAAACGCCCGCGGCGACCGCCCCCGGCGACCCTCGCCCCCGAACGCGCGGTGCCCGGATCCCAGTCGGCCCGCAACGGGGCCCGCGGATCTCCCGCGGGTGCCGACCCGGTCTCCGGAGCCACCTCCCGGGCGGCGACCACGAGGTCCGAGTCATGGGGGCGGTGCGCATCGCGCCCGCCGCCGGAGGCGGAACTGTCCGGTCGGTCGGTCACACATTCCAGAGTCTCACAAGCCGCCGGACCCCGGAAAAACGGTGCCGGACCGGTACCGGACACCCCGGCCCTCACACATTCCGGCCACGGGCCGCATCGGTCCGGACCGGAACCGGGTTCCCAGACCCGGGTCGGCAACCGCACAAGATGCGAGTATGGTGCTCGAAAGACCCGGTACACACCCCTTTGCCGGGGAATCGACTGGGAGATCCGAATATGACCGACCTCGTGGACCGGATGACGCCCCGCTCCTCGTCCGGCACCGCCCCCAAACGTGGCACCCGGCTTCCACGTGACGAAAGACGCCAGCAGCTACTAGCGGCCGCCAGCGAGATCTTCGTACTCCGCGGCTACCACGCCGCCGGAATGGACGAGATCTCCCAGTGCGCGGGCGTCAGCAAGCCGGTCCTCTACCAGCACTTCACCAGCAAACTCGAGCTGTATCTCGCGGTACTGCAGAACTACGTCGACATGCTGGTGTCCAGCGTGCGCCAGGCACTGCGCTCCACCACCGACAACAAACAGCGCGTCCGCGCCGCCGTTGCCGCCTACTACGACTTCGTCGACAACGAGATGCAGGGCTTCCGCCTCGTCTTCGAATCCGACCTCACCAACGAACCGCAGGTGCAGCGCCGGGTCGAACAGGCCACCGAAGCCTGCGTCGACGCCGTCTACGACCTCGTAGCCCACGACTCCGGCCTGGACCCCTACCGCGCCCGCATCCTCGCCGTCGGACTGGTCGGCGCCAGCCAGTTCACCGCCAGGTACTGGCTCGAGGCCGACCGCCCCATCCCCAAGGACGACGCCGTCGACACCACCGTCGCGCTCGCCTGGGGCGGCCTCAAACACGTCCCCCTGCACCCCCTGTCCTGAACCGCAGGAAGGCCCCGCCGAATCCGGCGGGGCCTTCCTGCGTCAGGACCGTCAGATCGCAGCGAACCCGACCTTGCCGCCGGTAACGGCACCGATCTCCACATAGGCGACCTTGCTCGCCTGGATCAGATACTTACGGCCCTTCTCATCGGCCAGAGCCAGGACACCACTCGAGTTCGCCAGCGCCTCGGACACCAGCGCCTCGACCTCGTCCGGGGTCTGCGCGCTGGAGATGACGAGTTCACGCGGGCTATCCGAAATACCGATCTTGACCTCCACGGCCAACCTCCGAACTTGTAAGTCCTGTGCTGTCGAAGCAAGGTTATATCGTTGCATCGACCCCTCCACGAAGGGTCGGCTGGAATTTTGGAGCGACCTCTCCGCGAATGTGGGTTGGGAGGTGCCCCTCCGCGAAGAGTGAGTTGAGAGGCGATCTCTCCGCGAAGGTGGGTTCGGAGGTGCCCCTCCGCGAAGAGTGAGTTGAGCGGTGACATCTCCGCGAAGGTGAGTTCGGAGGTGCCCCTCCGCGAAGAGTGAGTTGAGAGGTGACCTTTCCGCGGAGGTGAGTTCGGATGTGCCCCTCCGCGAAGGGTCGGACTGTAATTTTGGAGCGGCTCCGCCGCTCGAGGGTGGGGCCCCGGGGAGCCCGGTT
>NZ_JBSFRU010000458.1:0-3788 GCF_053589395.1 Nocardia sp. NPDC003345 | reverse complement strand
AGGTCGTGGCGCACCGAACCGTCGGGGCCCGGCCGCTCCGCGACCGACCACCAGCGCACCCCCAGCGCGAAAACGGCCGGCAACCCGGCTCCCAGGATCAGCGCCGCCAGCAATACTTCGCCCAGCGACCGCAGATCGGACAGAAAAGTGCTCATCATGCCTCCTCGCGTGTGGGCTCGACAGCCGGAGAGTCCTGGAACGGCGGCGACGCCGTGTGCCCGATGGGGTCGTTGACATTGCCGCTGGACACCTTGTCGTGCAGCGAGCGTCGATAGATCACCAGCGCCAGGGTGATCAGCAACGCGAAGACGACCAGGACTCCGGCCAGCCCACCGATATAGTGTGCCAGCGCCCAGCACAGGGCGCCGACTATGCCCGCGGCGGGCAGGGTGAGCAGCCAGGCGACCGCCATCCGGCCCATGACCCCCCACCGCACCTCGGCGCCCTTCCCCAGACCGGAGCCCAGGATCGCGCCGGTCACGGTCTGCGTAGTCGACAGCGGCAGGCCGAAATGCGCCGAGGTCAGGATGATCGCCGCCGAGGACGATTCGGCCGCCAGGCCCTGCGGCGAATCGATATCGACCAGCCCTTTGCCCAGGGTGCGGATGATCCGCCAGCCGCCGAGGTAGGTCCCGGCCGCGATGGCGAACGCGCAGGCGGCCATCACCCACAGCGGCATCGCCGCATCGGCGGAGATCTCGCCGTAGGCGACCAGGGCCAGGAAGATGACGCCCATCGTCTTCTGCGCGTCGTTGGTGCCGTGGGCCAGCGATACCAGCGACGCCGACCCGACCTGCCCCCAGCGGAATCCTGAGGTGACCTTGTCCGGATTCGAGCCGCGGGTGATCCGGTACACCGACCAGGTGCCGATCATGGACACGAGACCGGCCACGATCGGCGCCAGCAGGGCGGGCAGGATGATCTTGTTCACCACGCCCCCCTCCGCGGAGAACCAGACGACCCCGCTCCAGCCGAGCGCGGCCAGCGTCGCACCGATCAAGCCGCCGAACAGCGCGTGCGACGAACTCGAGGGCAGGCCGAACAGCCAGGTCAGCAGATTCCACAGGATGCCGCCGACCAGCCCGGCGTACACGATGATCAGCAGCGAATGCCCGGATACCTCGTCCAGCCGCACGATCCCCTCGGCGACGGTGGCGGCTACGGCCACCGACAGGAACGCTCCGATCAGATTGAGAAAGGCCGACAGCGCGACCGCCACTCTGGGTCTGAGCGCTCCGGTGGCGATCGAGGTCGCCATGGCGTTGGCCGTGTCGTGGAAACCGTTGGTGAAGTCGAAGGCCAGCGCCGTGACAATGACGACCAGAAGTATCAGCAGCTCTACCGTCACACCCTGCATTGTGCGCTGCGCCCGCTGTCCGGCTTCGGGCGGACGCTGGATGGTTGCCGAAACGTATCGTCGGCCTGCGGCGATCCGGTGATCACGGGCGTGCCGCCCCGGCGGGCTGCCTGGGCTCCGCGGCTTCGCCCGGCACCGGCGCGGCGGCGGCGACCCGTCCGGCGATGCACCGGGCCCCGATCCCGAGGCAGGCGCAGACCACGATCGCGACCGCCATCGGAACCCCGGTATCCGGACCAGCGATCCCGACCACCGGCGAAACCAGCGCACCCAGGGTGAACTGCAACGCGCCCATCAGCGCCGAGGCGGTGCCCGCGGACCGCCGGGCCCGGCCGATCGCCAGGGCGCTCGCGGTGCCCATCACCGTGGGTGTGCAGGCGACCAGCACGAACAGCGTGGGCAGCACCGCCACCGCCGGCGCACCGACGGTCAGCAGGACCAGGAGCACCAGTCCCGCGGCCAGAATGACGCGCTGCCCGATCCGCAGGATCGGTTCCGGGCCGAACCGGCCGATCAGACGGGAGATCACCAGCCCGGCCGCCACCATGCCGGCGGCGTTGGAGGCGAACACGATCGTGTAGGTCCGGTTGGACAGCCCGAGCACATTCTCCACCACGAACGGGGAGGCCGAGATATAGGCCATCATTCCCGCGAAGCCGAGTGCGAACGCGAAGATGTAGCCGAGATAGCCCCGGTCGGCCGCGACCTCCGCGATCCCCCGGACGGTGCCCGCGGCTCCAGCGGTGTGCCGGTGCTCCGGCGGCAGCGATTCCGGCACCACCAGCAGCGCTCCCAGGAACATGAGCAGGAAGATTCCGCTCAGCGCCCAGAATTCCGCCCGCCAGCCGGCCGAGACGAGCACTCCGCCGAGCAGTGGCGCCACCACCGGGGCGATTCCGCCGATCGCCGAGAACAGCGTGAAGAGCCGGGCGGTGGCCGCGCCCTCGGTGCGATCGGCGCCGACCGCGCGGCCGATCACCAGGCCCGCCGAAGCGGTAAGCCCCTGGAGGAAGCGCATCGCGACGAGCAGCCAGATACTCGGCGCCAGCGCGCAGGCCACCGTCACTACCACGGTGATCGCGGTCGCCAGGACGAGTGGGCGGCGGCGGCCGAATCGGTCCGAGAGTGGGCCGATGAGCAGTTGCCCCAGCGCCAGCCCGACCAGGAACGCGGTCAGGGTGAGCTGCACGCTCGCCGCGCTGGTGTCCAGATCGGCCGCCAGGTCGGTGAAGGCGGGCAGATACATATCGACCGCGAACGGCGCCGCGGCCGCGAGCAGGGCCAGCACCACCAGCAGAATTCCCGATACGCCGGGCCGGTTCCCGATCGGCATCGACGGCTCCCTCCGTCCAGATACTTATTTATGCATACATAAGTTAACATGGGAATCGTGAGCCGTGATTCCGATCTCCGGGCCCTGGACGCCGCCTTGCGCGATATCGCCCGCGCCGTCCGGCGGGCCGCGCTGCGCCCCGCCGGTGCCGAGGCGCTCACCGATTCTCAGTCCGAGGCACTGCGTTTCATCGTGCACAACCCCGGAGCCGCTCCGGGAGAGCTGGCGGCCCTGGCGGGCATGCAACCGAGCAATATGAGCGCCGCCCTGCGCCAACTCGGCGAATACGGGCTGATCGAACGCGAACGCGACCCCGGCGACCGGCGTTGCAGCCGTATCTCGCCCACCCCGAAGGCCCTCGCCTATGCACGCGAGATGCAGACGCTGCGCAGCGGGCTGGTCTTGGACGCACTCGACACGATGGACCAGGACGACCAGGACAGTCTGGTGGCCGCGATCGGCGCGCTGCGAGCACTGGGCGACGCCCTCGGCACGGTTTCCCCGATGGCCCGCCCGGTACGGGAATGAGCCCGGTGCGGCCGGGTCGGGCCGCACCGGGCTCGACGAATCACCAGGGTGGAAGGTCTCGGAGGCGGCGCCTCAGAACGCCTCCTCCGGCATCTCCATGATCTCGGTATCGAGGGCGGCGATGATGTTCTTCGTCGCGGTCAGCGTGGGCAACATGTTCTTCGCGAAGAAACTCGCCACCCCGACCTTGCCGGTGTAGAAGGGCCGGTCGCGCTCCTCGGCCTCCGAGGCGAGCGCGGCCGCGGCCACCTCCGCCTGCGCCAGCAACCGCCAGCCGATCAGCAGATCGCCCACGGCCAGCAGGAACCGCACCGAACCGAGACCGATCTTGTACAGCTCCGACGGGTCGGTCTGCGCCGCCACGGCGTATCCGCTCAGCGCGCCCGCCATGGCCTGCACATCGGCGAGCGCGGTACGCAGCAGCGCCCGCTCGGTTTCCAGCCGCCCGCTGGGGGTGTCCAGGAACGCGGTGATCTCACCGAAGATATGGGCCGCCGCGACGCCCTTGTCCCGCACGATCTTGCGGAAGAAGAAGTCCTGCGCCTGGATCGCGGTGGTGCCCTCGTAGAG
>NZ_JBSFRU010000457.1:0-3793 GCF_053589395.1 Nocardia sp. NPDC003345 | reverse complement strand
GGTAGCCGAAGCAGAAATCGCAGCTCGATATATTGATATGCGCACCTGCCGCGCGGAGGACGTCGAGGATTCCTTCTTGCTCGGCCTGCTCGTACACCTTCTGTGAGGTGGGGACGACATTGAGTTCGACGCCGGGGGCGACCTGGCGGCCGTCGAGGACCAGGGCGGCGGCGCGGAGGTCTTCGATGCGGCCGCTGGCGCAGGAGCCGATGAAGGCTTTGGTGATGGGGGTGCCGGCGAGTTCCTGGGCGGTTTTGGTGTTGACGGCGCGGGCCGAGCCGGGGAGGACGACCCGGGGTGTCAGGGTCGACAGGTCGATGGTGTGGCGGGCGGCGTAGGTGGCGTCGGGGTCGGGATAGACCGGGTCGAAGCTGCGGCGGGCGACCTCGTTCGCGTAGGCCAGCGACATCTCGTCGGGTTCGAAGACAGCGGAGACCGCACCGGTGAACATGGCCATTCCGCACAGGCCCTGGCGGTGGTCGATCGCCATCGAGCGGGCGCCGGGGCCGCCGAACTCCATCACCTGATGGGCGCAACCGTCGGCGCCGACCATGTCGATGATCGTGTGCACGAGGTCGCGGCTGTCGACGCCGGGCGGGAACTCGCCGACCAGGTCGAAACGGGTGGTGGCGGGGATATCGACGAAGACGCGGCCGGTGACCCAGGCTTCGATGAGGTCGCGCCGGATGCCCCAGCCGAGGGCGCCGAAGGCGCCGATACCGCTGATATGGCCGTCGAAGTGGACGAGGAATTCGCCGGGGATGGCGAGGCCGAGTTCGGCGGTGAGCTGGTGGCCGATACCGCGGCCCTCGTGCAGCTCGATGCCGTAGAAGTCGCACCAGTCGCGGGTGACCTGGTGGACCTCGGTCTCCTTCTCGTTGCGCTTGGTGAGCATGTGGTCGATGAAGACGATGTAGCGGCTGGGGTCCGCGAGCTCGGTGATGCCGAAGTCGTTGCGCATCTGGCGGAACATGACGTCGGTGTAGCCGGGGAAGTCGTAGGCGATCATGCGCGCGGGGGCGACGGCATGGTTCTCGCCGGCGCGGACCGTGTCCTGATCCGAGGCGCGGCCCAGGATCTTCTCCGTCATCGTGTAGCCCACGGGGGTCACTGCTCCTTCGCGGGTAGGTACTTGTTCTGCATGGCCTCGACCTCGGGGAAGCCGATCAGGTCCACGAACTCGTGGTGCTGGAGGGCGTCGGCGCTCACCTGGGCGGGGGGTTCGCCCGCGGCCAGGCGTTTCAGGGTCGCGCGGGCGGCTCCGGCGGCCGCCATCAGCACCTGGGTGGGGAGCAGGGCCAGCCGGACGCCGATCTGCTCGAGGATCTCGGGGGTGAAATCGCGTTCGGTCCAGGTGGAGGCGGTGAGGGTGGCCATCAGCGGGACGCCGACCTCTTCGTGGCAGCGCTGCCATTCCTCGACGGTCTGGAAGGTCTTGGTGACCGGCATGATCATGTCGGCGCCGGCCTCGACGTAGGCCCGGGCGCGGCGGATGGCGTCGTCGCCGCGGGCGTCGGTGCGGGCGATGAGGAGCACGTCGTCGGGGATGGAGTCGCGGACGGCGCGGATCTTGCCGGTGGCCTCTTCGACGGTGATCAGGTCCACGGGGTCGCCCACGCAGATGGGGCAGGACTTGGGAGAAACCTGGTCTTCCATGAACATTCCACCGACGCCCGCGTCCACGAACTTGGTGGCGGTGCGGGCGGCGTTGACGGCATTTCCATAGCCGGTGTCTATATCGGCGACCAAGGGCAGCTTCGAGGATTCGCGGATGGTGCGGACCGCCTGGAGGTTCTCGGTCTGGGTGTAGAGCTCGGCGTCGGGCAGGCCCAGGGCGGCCGAGACGGCGAAGCCCGAGGCGCACAGGGCGCTGAAACCGGCCTGTTCGGCGAGGCGGGCGGTCAATCCGTCCCATACGCCGGGGGCGTAGACGAGTCCGTTCGACGTGAGGTCCATCAGGGTCGGGTTGCGCACCTGTTCACTCTCCGTTTCGCAATGCGGAATGCGTTTCAAAATTCGTTACGGGGACGGTAAGGTGGTCGGGGTCACAAAGTCAACCCCGATCGGTCGAGGAGTTCGTAAGGTGGCTGCATCGATCGCGCGAACCGAGGAAGTGAGTGGATATCAGTGGCGGTGCCGACCGAGCCGAAGGCGAGCATGTCCGCAGGGTCGAAGGCGAATATGACCGCCGAGCCGGAATCGCCGGGGAACCGCGATGTGGTGGGGGCGGTGCTCAAGGCCTGCACGCTGCTCGGGCATTTCAGCGCCGACCGGCCCACCTGGACGCTGAACGATCTCACCACCGCGAGCGGGATGAACAAGACCACGGTGTTCCGCCTGATGGCCACCCTGATCCAGGCGGGATGGGTGGATCGCACCGAAGAGGGTGCCTACCGGGTGGCGATGCCGGTCTTCGAGATCGGGTCCGCGGCGCTGTCGAAACTCGATATCCGTTCCGCGGCGCAGCCGTTCATGAAGGAACTGGCGACCACTTTCGGTAACACGGCCTACCTGATGGTGCCCGCGGAACAGGGCGCGGTCTGTATCGATCTGCTCGAGGGGCGCAACTCGCTGGTGGTCGCGGGCATCAATATCGGGTCGGTGATGCCGTATCACGCCGCGGCGGGCCCGACGGTGATGCTCGCGCATTCGAAAGCGTTGCGGGACAGGTGGATAACACCTGATCTGCCCGCGATCACCGACCGGACCATCACCGATGTGGAGCGGCTGGCCGAACATCTCGACGAGATCGTGGCGGCCGGGTACTCGCTGAGCTATGGCGACTATCTGTCCGGGGTCGCTGCGGTGGCGGCACCGATCCTGGGGCGCGACGGGTCGGTGGTGGCGTCGATCAGCGTCGGCGGCCGGGTCGAGGAGTTCGAAGGCGCGGCGCTCGCCGCGAAGATCGAGAAGGTATGTGAGGCGGGGACGCGGATCACGCGGATCGTGCAGGCGCTACCTCGCGGCTGAGAAGCGCGGTCTGTGCTCGGCAGCGCCCCGGCCGTTCCGAGCCACGGGGTCGCGACCACCGGCGCAGCGCACCTGTCCGGGCGCTACGAGGAATGCCTGCGCGATCTCACCGGCATCCTCGGCCTGGATTCCGGTTCCGCAACGCGACGCCGGCTGGCCCGGTGATGTGACACCGGAGGCCGAGACCGGATAAATGATCATGGCGGCGGGGGTAGGGCGTAGGGTTGAGGTATCCGCGTTGCGGGTGGCGTGACGATATCGGTTCACGCGATCGCCCGCTGCGCCCAGCAGCGATCCGTGAGGGTCGGGTCAGGACGTCGCCGTGACGCCACCGAACATCTGCCTCGACTGCCGGGCCGACGCGGAGGGCTTCGCCGGAAGGCCGCCGGTACCTCGCGAGCGCGGTGCGCGCCGAGGTGCCGGGTGCCGCCGACCGGAAATCGAACCCCGCCCCTGATCCGGAAGCGTTTCCGGACCTCATTCGAAAGAGAGAACCGCCTGTGTACGACAGTGGAACGGAATTATTCAGCCACCTCGAGACCTCCGAGGGCAGCCCCGCGCCGGAAGCCGGGACCGATCACCGGCCGGTGTTCATGAACGCCGCCACCGGCGACCGTGACGCGGACCGGGGCGAAGACCTCGGCCGTTGACAGCGCCCGGGAGTGCCGGTGGTCCATCGGATGCGTCCTGTGCGCGACTCCACCGTGACGGAGCCGCGTAGCGCGGGTACGCCCGTGGTGGCGGGCCCGCGGGCCAGAGCGGAAGAGCACACTGCAGAAATCCATTCACACCAGCTAAGAACTCGTATGACCACTAGTGATTT
>NZ_JBSFRU010000456.1:0-3816 GCF_053589395.1 Nocardia sp. NPDC003345 | reverse complement strand
GCCACCCTTGACCGCGGAGCCTCTACGCGAGAAAGGCAGGCCCTATGGGGCAGGCAGGGAAGCCAGCCCCTGAATGCGCAGACCACCACCCAGCAGGGCCAGTGGGTGGTCACCCGAGGAGCAGAAAGGCACCGGAGCCGCCCGTACGGACTGGAACGGAACGGCACCAATCGATACGTTCGGCCAGCTCAGCGGCATCATTCAGCACGCCACGGCAGGGCACTTCTGCGCTGATAACGAAGAGGTCGGAGGTTCAAGTCCTCCTAGACCCACTGGAACACGACAATCGGGTCCGGACGAATTCGTCCGGACCCGATTGTTTTTTCGATGGAAGCCTTCGTTCCCTCCGCACCGCGCGGCCGGAATCGGGAACGAGCAAAGGGCAATCCGGCCGAGGCCGGGGAGCGGGCCGTCGGACGGCGCACTAAGCTGAAAATATGAAATACGTTCTCACCATCGGAATTGTCGCCGCGGTCCTCATCGGAATCAACAAACTGCGCCAGCGTGACGACGCCGATCTGTGGCATGAGGTCACCACTCGCTGAGCCCGCCGCATTCGACGTCCCCGGCTATCCGGTAGATACCGGATAGCCGGGTGATCACGGCCGGGCCAGCAGCTCGATGACCGAGTGCACCTGAGCGGTGGTCGGCGTCGGCAGGTTGTCCCGGCCGTGGATCAGTCCGAGACCGATGTACACCATCGCCCCGGCCCGCAGCCGGGCCTGATATTCGTCGAATCCGAGGTCCAGCATCGTCCGGTGCACGGTTTCGAAGACCTGCTGATCGAGGGTGCGTACCGCGGCCGCGACCTTCGGATTACTCCGTGACCATTCCCGGACCGTCGTCTCCACCAGCCAGTGCCGCCGGTCGACGAGCATCGCCGCCATCTGCTCGATTCGTTCCTCGACCGGGATCTCCGCGAAGGCGCCCAGATCGCGCACCGTTTCGCTCTGGATGGCGCTCCAGCGATCGGCCATCGCCGTCATGAGCTGTTCGATATCGTCGAAATGCCAGTAGAAACTGCCCTTGGTTACCCCGAGTTCCTGGCACAGCCGCGGGATCCTGATCGCCGCGACTCCCTCGCGTGACAGCAGATTCAACGCCCCGTCGACCCAATCGTCGTAGGACAGCCGCGCGCTGCGGCGGCTCCGGCGTTGCTGCGCCTGCGCCTTTCTCGATTTCGGACGGGAGTGCGCCGGCCGTTCGTCGGCGGAGTCCGGGTGGTCGGTGGCGGGGGAATCCGCCGTCATCGGTCCGACGGTTCGGCGCTGGGTCTCATACCCCGATGGTAGGGGAGCCGGGTTCGCGGTCTCGCTGTAAACCGCCATCGACGCCGGTGCGGGCGATCGGCGGACCGAATCGGGTAGATCCGTTCGCCGTGCCTCGTCGAACCCGGACCGAATTCCATACTATCGAGTACTGTATCTCCGTACACTCAGGTACGGTCCAGAGCGGCCGGACGGATCACCGGCCGGGTCGCCGGAACCGGCGAGGGGAGCGGCGACGATGTCGGTAACTGTGGAGTCTCCGGGCGGCGCGGAGGGCGTCGAACCGCGGTGCCCGGAGGCGTTTCGCTACTGGCAGGCGCGGGAGAGCCCGGGAGTGCGCCGGGCGCAGCGTTGGTTGCGGGCGCTCACCGGAGCCGAACTCTTCCCCACCGACGAACAGGCGTGGGCGCTGTGCCGGGATATGTTCTCCGGTGATCCGGTGGCCGAACGATTCGTCGCCGAGGTCTTGCACGGCGATATCGGCCGCGAGCACGGCCGCCGGATGCTCGATACCGCCCTGAGCGCGGGTATCGGGGCGGTGCCCGAGGCCCCGGAGGCCATGTGTGAGCTGTTCGCCGAATTCGAGACCGTACCCGAGTGGGTGCGCCCCGAGCTGGTCGAGCGTGGTGCCGCGGTCTGGCGCCGGTGGGGGACCATGCTGTTCGGTTTCGCGGGTGCGGAAACCCTGGAGATGTACACCGAATCCGCGGTGGCCACACCGCTTTCGCTGGCCGGCGGCTATGCCGGCGACAGTGCGCTGCGGCGATTCCTGGAGACCTGCCGGTTCTGGATGGATGTCTCGGAGCCGGGCGCGCTGTTCACCGCCGGGTCGGCGGGCCGGGCCACCGCGCTGAAGGTCCGGATCATGCACGTCTCGGTCCGTGCGGGCGTGGCACGACATCCCGAATGGGATACCGAGCGGTGGGGGTTGCCGATCAGCCAGACCTACCAGTTGCTCACCTTGATCGCCGGCAGCACCGTCCCGGGCCTGGGGCTGTGGGCACTCGGTTACCAGACCACTCCCGCGGAGTTCCGGGCCCTGCTGCATTTCCAGAAGTACATGGGACATCTGCTCGGTGTACGGCTCACCTGGCACCCGGAGACGGTGGCCGATACCTTGCGGGTGATGGCGATGACCATGGTCGCCCGCGCGCACGACTCCGGGGCGCAGGGCGCCGAACTCATCGAGTCCTACCCGGCGGCCTTCGCGCCGCGGGCCGGACAGCGCGGGCCGGCCAGGCTGCGGGCGCGGTACAACTACCGGATCAACTCCGCTTACGCGGCGTTGTTCATGCTGCCCACTACGCGCCGCCGGTACCGGATGCCGCCGGCCTTCCCGTGGGTGCTGCTTCCCATCGCGCGGATTCCGCTGGTCACCGCCGTGGAACTGCTGCGGCGGGTTCCTCCTGTCGGGCGTCTGCACGAGCAGTTGATGCTGTGGCACCGGGAGAACTGGTACCGCGAGCAGATGCAGGGGCGTGAGGCGGAGTTCGAGGCCACGGGCGCGCTGCGGCGGTGACGTACCCTTGTTTGACGGTGTACGTGCCGGAACGCTACTGTTTCGCAGGCGGCGGCCGGTTTTCCGCCGGTCCGCACGGGGCCTTAGCTCAATTGGCAGAGCACTGCCTTTGCAAGGCAGGGGTTAGGGGTTCGATTCCCCTAGGCTCCACTTCTCCGCCACCGCGTCAGCAGGTGGCTCCCATCAGGTGATCGCGATGGCGATCGCCCCATTCTTCCAGCGGGCGTAGCGCGCCGGCGAGATCCCGGCCGAGTGCGGTGAGCGAGTACTCCACGCGCGGCGGCACCTCGGGGTACACCTCACGGAGAACCACCCCCGACGCCTCCAGTTGGCGCAGGTTCTCCGTCAGCACCTTCTCGCTGACCCCGGTCAGTGCGCGGCGGATCTCGCCGAACCGGCGCGGCTGCTCGCCGAGGATCCACATGAGGTGCATCTTCCATTTGCCACCGACCACATCGATGGCAAGCGACATGCCACAGACATCGTGATCCGTATCACCGGCTGCGGTCATCGCGTCCTCCTGACCTCATCACGGACCTCGAGGTGGGCAACCCCACCCGGGCGTACGTTCTTGTCCACTCTAGCTGCGGCGACGCACTATCGGAGCCGGCGCCGAACCATCCGCAGCACTACCGAGAAGGGGCACGAACATGTCTCAGCAGAACAGCCGGTCCGTCAGTGTCATCGGCCTGGGGCCGATGGGACAGGCGATGGTGCGCGCTTTCCTCGCGGCAGGTGTCGAGGTCACCGTGTGGAACCGCACCGCGGCCAAGGCCGACGCGATGGCGGCGCTGGGTGCGAAACGCGTCGAGACCGTGGCCGAGGCACTCGCCGCCAACGAGGTGATCGTGCTCAGCCTGACCCACTACGCCGCGATGTACGACGTGCTCGGTCCGGTGACCGACCGGCTCGCCGGCAAGGTGATCGCGAACCTGTCCTCGGACTCCCCGGAGACCGCTCGCAAGGGCGGCGCGTGGGTGCGATCGCACGGCGCCGAATTCCTTTCCGGCGGATTCATGTCGGCGGGCG
>NZ_JBSFRU010000455.1:0-3819 GCF_053589395.1 Nocardia sp. NPDC003345 | reverse complement strand
CGGTACGCGGTGACGATCATCGGTCTGGCAATCGCCGCGGGTATCCCCTTGCTGGTTCTGGTGTGGTGCCTGTTCTGGCCGCAGCACTAGGGCACAGCGAACGGCAGTGGCGGACGAAAGCGCGGGTTCGGGATTGGAGACCACCCGGACCCGCGCTGATCGGACCGTTAGCGAGCCATCAGTGCGAAGACACCCCAGCCGAGGTATTCCCGCTGATACCGCGTGTAGCGGGCGGGTTCGGTGGTGAGTTCGGCCCGGACCTCCCCGGCCAGCTCGTCGTCCGGATTTCCGTCGAGCCAGCGGCGGAGGTTGAGCCACTGGGCCGCCTGGTAGCGATCCCAGCTGTCGGGATCGGCGAGCACCATCTCGACGACGTCGTACCCGAGATCGCCGAACTGCTCGAGCAGATCCGGCAGGAGCCGGAAATCGCTCTTCCGGTGCGCGTGGCAGGCCCGGGCGGTTTCCTCGTCCGGCACCTCCCGCCGCCAGTACGGCTCGCCGATCAGCACCGTTCCGCCTGGACGCAGACTCTTACCCAGCAGCTCGAGGGTGCCGGGAACGCCGTCTCCGATCCAGGTAGCGCCGACGCAGGCGGCGAGGTCGACCGGTTCGTCCGAGACGAAACCGGCGGCATCGGCATGAACGAAGGTCGCCCGGTCGGTGACACCGAGTTCGGCGGCCCGGGCTCGGGCCTGCTCGGTGAACACCGTGCTGATATCCACCCCGGTCCCGGTGAACGCGTGCTCGCGGGCCCAGGTACACAGCATCTCGCCCGAACCGCTGGCGAGGTCGAGCACGGTCGTGCCGGGTGGCAGGCGCAGTGCCCGGCCCAGAGTGGCGAGCTTCTCCGGGGTGAACGGATTGTGGATGCGGTGGTTACTTTCGCGGATGGTGAAGATACGTGGTAGGTCCACGGGAGGTACTCCTCGGCTTCGATGAATTCATCGGGTCGGCAGGAAACGGTCGACCGGAGCCGGTCGCCGTCGCACGGACCGTCATCGAAATGCACCTCGCTTCGTGGGTATGGATCTTCGAGGTGGCGAATCTAGACCACCCGAGTGTCGGTTTCCACTGGTTTTCCCGTTGCGAAACTCGGTCGTCGAGCATCGGCTCCCACTTCGGGTAGGCCTCGGAGTCACGGAAGTGGCGTGAGTACAGGTCACCGCCCACGGACAGGTCGTCGATCAATGCCGCCACGATGTCGATCACGGCGATGGGGTGACGATGACGTTGTACGGCCCTTGGCCACCGGCGGACCCGCGGTACTGGATATCGGCTCTCTCATCGAGAATGCCGATCGGCCCCCGATCCGCTGTCGCAGGTCGGGGGCCAATCTCTGTGCGCCCGAGGGGATTCGAACCCCTAACCTTCTGATCCATCCCGTGGGCCCTTTCCGTCCGCTGAGGTCTGCCAGTGTCGTTGTGAGACTGAGCTTTCCGGTGAATCTGGCGATTCTGGGTTTCGTTCGGTTCGCCACTGTATGCGGACGTTTGTACGGCCAAAGTAACGCTTCTTGAGTCGCGACCCCTTGCTGGCTCTGCTGGGTGGTGGCATGCGCATACCCGGGCTGGCTACCCGCCTGCCCCGACAAGGGCCTGCCCTTCTCGCGTAGAGGCTCTAGGGTCAAGGGTGGCGACAGTCATCAGCGAAGCTGACGCCGTGGGCGCCCTTGACGCTGGACGGGCGCGAGAACACAATGCAGGCCACCATCCAGCAGCGCCACGCGACCGGAGGGCGCGAACCACCCCGAGGCATAGTCATGTTCGTCAATCGGCCTCGAAGCCACATTGTGGGGGTCCCTGCGGGTGACCGGTAACGGTGGAGACTCTCCGAGCGAAGATGGAGCAGATAGCTAGCCGGTGTGCCTCACGCTGTGTAAGACTGTCTCTAGACCGAACCCATCCCGCACTCCTGGCCGATGAAAGGATCGCAGGTGTCTTTAGCATCCTTTAATATCGTGTTGGTTGGTGAGAATTTCCCAATAGCAAACATTAAAGCATCTGATTTCACATTCAATTTTCGACAAATGAAGGAAATTTTGCGTGTGCCTGTCGCGCTACAGGCGGAGGACAGGAATGTCCGTATGCAAATCATTCCGGATAGATTCGAAGCCGGTGTAAATGAACCGCAGAACCCCATGGTTGACGCAAACCGGCTATCGACCATGGTGGAAACGGTGTTTGAATATGTAGGGCCGAAGTCAATAAAAGCGGTCGGTCACAATGTACAGTACTTTATAGAGGGCACAGAAGAGTTCAAGAGGGAGCTCTCCAAGTCTCTATTGAGTGATCGCCTAGTGCATAATTCTCTCAACCTTTCGCTGGCCAGTGCGGATGTGTACTTGTATTTCTATACCTCAAATGGGCAGAAGGGGCGTTTGGCGTATCTGACGGAGACTGAAAATCCCAGGACGGTTCTCGACTTCAACATCAACTACGATGTGTCTAAAGAGGGTAATGCCCGACAGGCTATTGCCAATCTCCAGAATTCCATTTCCGAGATAGAGGAGATCGCGCTTCGGGCAGGGAAGCTCTTGGATTCGGAGCAGGTGACATGAGTACGAGTCGGCGTAACTTCTATGATCGCGCCCCGGTGGACTCCGGTGAGCTGGGCGATCCCGGGGTTGAATTCTTGCAGCGTCTAGTAAACCGTTATGCTGGCTTCGATTGGAACCGAATCTCCGGCGCGCAGCGGGATCTCTTTGTTCACTTTCTGTCGGGATCGGTCCCGACTGATAGCTCTAGCCCCTCTATTGAGCGGTCTATCAGTGCAAACCGAGGCTGGAACCGCGTCGATCAGCTATTGGAGAACTTCGACAGGGTAATCAATTCTGGCGTAAGTGATCTTCCGGATGCGTCCGAATCCGAACACGCCGAAGAGTTCTTTCTGTCTAATCCGGTAGTCGTCCCGGAAGCATGGTTCCGGGAGCTTGGTAACTATCGAGCAGGCGCGGAAATTGATCTCCCTTGGGCTGAGGATTAGCCTGTGTTTGAGCCAGTTGCAGGCGACTCCTTGCGGCAAGGTGATATTTGTATGGTCTCCTCCTTCCCGAAATGGTCGGTGGGAGATTTGGCGGGGGTACTGCCCGGTACTACCAAAAAGGGCATCCTCGTCGCCGACTGGGATAGGTTAGTTGAGGTCCAGCAGCAGAAGCTGGTATGCGTTTGTTCGTATGACTGTGATCTTGAAAACCCTCGCTCGCGCTCCGGAATATTGCTTGCACCCGTTATCCGGTTGCCGGCATCTCCTGGCTCGCCTCAGCATGAAAGCATCTCGTCAAGTTGGAGGGCTAATGATGACGGCGCGTTCGACCACCTGAATATTTTCCCACTGAAATTCGACTCTGCAGGAGATGAGTATCCAGATCACGCAGTGGTGGACTTCAGTGCGGCATCTACCTTGGGTACCGCTGAAAAAGCCGTTCAGAGTCTCGAAAAGACAAAGCTCTTTGAGATGACCGACGTTTTTCGTACGTGGTTTCAAAAAAAGATTGCCATCTTCTATGCTCGGCCAGGTAGCTAGCGTCACACGCTTGCCTAAGCGTCGTTTCGACGACTCTGTGTATCTGGGCCACAGCCAGTCACCCCGGGCGTTGCCTGCCGATCCCTGCTCGGGCTGCGGGAGACCAAGCCGGTTACGGCTCTCGTCGTGCCCACACTTCTCGGTTATCGAAAATTCAGCAATCGCGGATCGGTGGGTGCTGGCGCAGCGTGCCGCCGACGCGTCGACGCGCCGCGCGACCGCAGTTCAGGGAGCGCGCTGCTTGTCGCAGCGTCGGCGGCGGCGCGCAGCGCCGGCGCCTCTTGATCCTGTATGGCG
>NZ_JBSFRU010000454.1:0-3857 GCF_053589395.1 Nocardia sp. NPDC003345 | reverse complement strand
TTCGTCGGCCTGTTCCTGGCGGCCCATATCGCGGGTGCGCTCACCGGCAGCTTCCCGGTGCTGGCGGCGACCCGCGTGGTGGCGGCCGTCGCGAACGCCGGCTTCCTGGCGCTCGCGCTCACCGCCGCGAGCACCATGGTCCCGGCCGGCCGCCAGGGCCGGGCCCTGGCGGTCCTGTTGTCCGGTACCACTCTGGCGACCGTCGCGGGTGTGCCGGGCGGTGCGCTGGTGGGCGCGCTGCTCGGCTGGCGGGCCGCCTTCTGGGCGGTCGCGCTGATCTGTATCCTCGCGGCGTTCGGAGTGTTGGCCGGGGCTCCCGCCCGGCCGGGTAACTCCGGCGCCGGGCCGGGCCTGGGCACCGAGCTGGCCGTACTGGCCCGGCCGCGGTTGCTGGTGATGCTGGTATCGGCCGCGACCGTGAACGCGGCCACCTTCGGCGCCTTCACCTTCCTCGCGCCGGTGGTGACCGCGGCCGCCGGTCTCGGTGCGCTGTGGGTCCCGGTGGCGCTGATGCTGTTCGGCGCGGGTTCCTTCGCCGGAGTAACCGTGGCCGGGCGTTTCTCCGACCACCGGCCGGGCCTCGTGATCGCGGTCGCCGGGCCGCCGCTGTGCCTGGGCTGGGCCGGTGCGGCCCTCACGACCGGCCGGCCCGCGGTGCTGCTGACGCTGCTGTGCGTGCTGGGCGCGTTGTCGTTCGCCCTGGGCAGCACGCTCATCGCACGCGTTCTCCACGAGGCGGTGGGCGCACCCACGATGAGCGGCTCCTATGCGACAGCGGCGCTCAATATCGGCGCGGTGGCGGGGCCGGTGGCGGCCGCGGCCGCGTACGGTTCCCGGTTCGGCGTCACCGGGCCGCTCTGGACGGCCGGTGTGCTGGTCGCGGCGGCCCTGTTCGTCGCGCTGGTGTGCCGCGGCGTGTTCTCGGCCGGGCCGCTGCCGCCGCACCGGTAGCGGACGCTCGCGGTCGCACCGGTGGTCCGGACCCGCGCCCGGCGCCGCACCGCCGCCGGGCGCGGGTGACCTGCCGATGAACGGAAGGTGCTGTAAACGGGAAGTAACGGTGTCCAGTCTTCGGTGACACGTGACTCGAATCGGTGCCCGCGCGGCCGGGTTTCGATAATCTCGATCTCACCATCCGGAATGGCCGAGTGGTGTGGCACTGCGGCCAGGGCGATGGAGGTACGAGTGTGAGCACACCGGCGACGATCGGCGAACGGGCCCGCGGTCCACGGATCTATCACGTCCGAGCGGACCATCCGCTCGCCGCGGCCGTCCTGGCCGAACTGGCGATCGAGTACAGCGCGCGCTACGGCGGAACCGCCGGCGCGATTCACCGGCGGATGCGGGAGCGCCCACCCGCCGAGTTCCTCGCGCCACACGGCGATCTGCTGGTGCTGGTGGAGCACGGGGAACCGGTGGCCGGTGGCGGATTCCGCCGGGTCGACGGGATCACCGCCGAAATGAAGCGGGTCTGGACCGACCGCACACAACGACGGCGCGGACTCGCCACCCGGGTGCTGGCCGAACTCGAAGCGGAGATGATCCGGCTGGGCTACCGGCAGGTACTCGCCGCCACCGGGGATCGGCAGCCGGAGGCGCGCGGTCTGTATGCCGCCGCCGGATACACCGAGTCCGGTACCCCGGTGGCCGGGCGCCGCGGACCGCGGTTGTGGTTCGAGAAGGCGCTGCACATACCGGAGCATTCCGGGCTCGGCCGGGCGCCCGCGGTGGCGCGATCCGGATCGCGCCGGCGACGCTGACCGGCGGATCCGGCCGGGCCCGCCCGGTGAAATCCGCCACTCGGCGCCGGAGGCGGCCGAATCGCGGCAGTATCGTGACCGGCGACCCGGACCGCCGGGGGGAAAGGAAATCGTGCTCGCCTCGATACTGTTCGCCCTGCTCGCGGCCGGTCATCTCGTCCTCGCCGGGGTCTGCGCCCGGCGCTTCGCGCGGACCGGTGACCGGATCCTGCTCGTACCCGCCCTGGTGGCCGCGGCACTGGTCTACGACAACGGCGTGGTCGCCGCGGGCCGCTGGATCGGGGCGGGTGCGACGCTCGAGTTGTGGTCGGTGCCGCGGTTCGTGGCGCATATCGTGCTGACATCGCTGCTCATTCCGTGGTCCGGAACGGCCGCCGCCCGCGCCGGGGTCCAGTGGGCGCGCCGGACGGGTGTGCGGGTGGCGGTCTATGCGGTGACCGCCGCGGTGATCGCACTCGGTGTGTTCGGCGAACTGCTGCATCTGGAGCTCGTGCCCGCCGAATGGGCGGGCACCGTGCGGTATACGGCGCGCGAATCCTCCCTCGCCGGGGTGCTGCCGGTGATCGTCACCGTGCTCGTGGTGCTGGTGGCGGCCGTCGCGGTATGGCGGGTGCGGGGATACCGGCTGTGGACGATCACCACGGTGACCATGCTCGTGGTGGCCGGCGCCATGCCGCCGATGCTCTTGACCAACTGCGCGGAACTGCTGTTCATGGCGGGAATCGTCGCCACCGCGCTGTGGTTGCCGAGCGCCGGCCGGGAACCCGGGCCCGACCGGGCGGGCGCGGCGGCGGAGCACCCCGGGCGGTGAATTCGCGCAGCCGACGCACCGGGTCCTCGTGTGCGTCATCACAGCCGTTCCGGCCGCGCCCGACCATACTGTCCGATCATGGGCGAAGCGCAGACCGGACCAGAAAACGACGCGACCCGGCCGTTGCGCGAGGATATCCGCTTCCTCGGTGGCGTCCTCGGTGAGACGATCCGCGACCACGAGGGCGCGGAAGTGTTCGATCTCGTGGAGCGGGTACGGGTGGAGGCATTCCGGGTCCGGCGGGAGGAAGTGGAACGCAGCGCGGTCGGCGAGATGCTGGCCGGAGTGGATATCGCGGTCGCGCTGCCGCTGATCCGGGCCTTCAGCTATTTCGTCCTGCTGGCCAACCTCGCCGAGGACATCCAGCGCGACCGGCGGCGCGCGGCGCACGAGTCGGCCGGTGAGGCGCCCCAGGATTCGTCGCTGGCCGCCACCTATCGCAAACTCGACGCGGCGGGGGTCACGGGGGAGCGGGTCGCCGAGATGCTGTCCGACGCGCTGGTCTCGCCGGTGATCACGGCACACCCCACCGAGACCCGCCGGCGCACCGTTTTCGACACCCAGAGCCGGATCACCGAACTGATGCGCCGCCGCCGACGCGCCGGCCCCGCCGAGACGGCCGAACTCGAACACGAGATCCGGCGCCAGGTGCTCACGCTGTGGCGGACCGCGCTGATCCGGCTGTCCCGGCTGCGGATCCAGGACGAGATCGCGGTCGGCCTGCGGTACTACGAACTCACGCTGCTCGATGTGATCCCCGCCATCAACGCGGGGGTGCGGCAGGCCCTGGGCGCGCGCTGGCCCGGCCACACGCTGTTGCCGAAACCCATTCTGCGGCCCGGATCGTGGATCGGCGGCGACCGGGACGGCAACCCCTTCGTCACGGCCGAAGTGGTCCGCACCGCGGCCGGGCAGGCCGCCGGGGTCGCCTTCGGACGCTATCTGCGCGATCTCGTGGACCTCGAGAAGACACTCGCGCTGTCGGCCCGGCTGGTGCCGGTCTCCCCGGCGCTTCGCGCCCTCTCCGACCGCGGCTATCCGGACCCCGATTCCTACGCCGACGAACCGTACCGGCGGGCGCTGTACGGGATCCGGTCCCGGCTCACCGCGACCGCGTTGCGCGCACTGACCACGCTGGGCCCGGAGGCGTCGATCGCGGCGGGAGTTCCGGTGTCCGGCGCCGCCGCCGATCTCTCGGGGGCGGCGGCCGGCGCGCCGCTGCGGGAGTTCGCGGCCCTCGGCGCGGCCGACGGCACTGCCTCCGAGGCGCGGATATACGCGACCCC
>NZ_JBSFRU010000453.1:0-3877 GCF_053589395.1 Nocardia sp. NPDC003345 | reverse complement strand
ACCGACCCCACCACGGTCTCCCCCGCGCTCGGCGGGCCGCTGGGCCTGAAATCGCTGGCCGACGAGGAACTGTCTCACCGAGGCCCTCGGCCTGGCGCTGCCCGGCAACGGCTCCACCCTGGCCACGCACGCCGCCCGCCGGGCCCTGTTCGAACGGGCCGGCCGGGTGATCGTCGATATCGCGACCCGCTGGTACCGCGACGACGATGCCTCGGTCCTGCCGCGCAATGTCGCGAACGAGAAGGCGTTCCGCAACGCGATGGCCCTCGACGTGGCGATGGGTGGCTCCACCAACACCGTGCTGCACACCCTGGCCGCGGCACAGGAGGGTGAGGTCGATTTCGACCTCCACACCATCGAGGAGATCAGCCGCAAGGTCCCGACCCTGTCGAAGGTGTCGCCGAACTCCGACTATCACATGGAGGACGTGCACCGGGCCGGTGGCATCCCGGCCATCCTCGGCGAACTGCGGCGGGCGAATCTGCTGGAAACCGAGGTGAGCACGGTCCACACGCAGAACTTCGACGAGTGGCTCGACACCTGGGACATCCGCTCCGGTAAGGCGTCGGAGGAAGCGCTCGAACTCTTCCACGCCGCGCCCGGCGGGGTGCGCACCACCGAACCGTTCTCCACCGACAACCGGTGGTCCTCCCTGGACACCGACGCCGCCGGCGGCTGCATCCGCGATCTGGAACACGCCTACACCGTCGAAGGCGGGCTGGTGGTGCTGCGCGGCAACCTCGCCCTCGACGGCGCGGTGCTCAAAACCGCCGGTATCGACGAAGAACTGTTCTCCTTCCAGGGCCCGGCCGTGGTCGTGGAATCCCAGGAGGAAGCGGTCTCGGTGATCCTGGGCAAACAGATCGATCCCGGTGATGTGCTGGTGGTGCGCTACGAGGGCCCCGCAGGTGGCCCGGGTATGCAGGAGATGCTGCATCCGACCGCGTTCCTGAAGGGGGCCGGCTTGGGTAAGCAGTGCGCCCTCATCACCGACGGCCGGTTCTCCGGCGGCACCTCCGGGCTGTCCATCGGCCATATCTCCCCCGAGGCGGCCAGCGGCGGCGTGATCGGCCTGGTGGAGAACGGCGACCAGGTCCGTATCGATGTCGCCACCCGCACCCTCGAGGTGCTGGTCGACGACGCGGTGCTGGCCGAACGGCGCGCCAAGATGGAAGCCCGGGAACGGCCGTGGCAGCCGGTGAACCGGGAACGGACGGTCACCACCGCCCTGCGCGCCTACGCGGCCATGGCCACGTCGGCGGATAAGGGCGCCGTCCGGCACGTCCCCTGACCACACCGAGCCGTCACACGGCTGCGGAAGACCGACGGCGTCCCACTCGAACCGAGTGGGACGCCGTAGTCATACGAACCGGCGTACGCTGCCGCGAACAGCAGTCCGATCTCGCCGCACCGACACTCCCCTCAGCACCGCCCCAGTGCGCTCCCCACTCCGGACCCCACGCGCCCAGCCCGTTGGTGCCGAGTTCAGCGAGGCCCGGAAAGGTTTCGGCCCGTCCCTGCGTTCCGCCCTCGAAGCGAGGCGCCGCAGGCGCGAGTCCCGAGGGCGGAACGCGGGGACTCAGGGGGCCGAAACCCGCGGCGCCGAAGGCGACGCCAATTAATCGAAGGGGCCGATACCGGTCAAGGGGTTGCCGTCCTGGAGGTACCAATAGGTGAGGATCGCGGCGGCGACCGCCAGTACGAAGACCACCCAGGATCCGGCGCCGGGGCGGGTCGCCCAGGCGCGTCCGCGGTCCAGCGACCAGCGGCCGGGGCCGGTGAAGATGAGCGCGGTCGCGGCGCCGACGAGAATACTGTCCATCTCGACCGCGCCCGGGCCCTCCTTGTACTGGAATCCCGGATACATACCCTGCTTCCACATCCAGGCGTTCAGGATCACGGCCAGCACCGCACCGGCGGCCAGCGGGGTGGCCAGGCCGAGGATCAGCAGGACACCGCCGCCGACCTCGCCCGCGGTCACCAGCGCCGTCGCCAGCGACGGATGTTTCCAGCCGCCGCTCTCCATCATGGTCTTGGTGCCGTCCAGGCCGGGGCCGTGGAACCAGCCCGTCAGCTTCTGCAGGCCGTGGTAGAGGAAGGTGGCGCCGACGACCAGCCGGAGGATGAACAGGCCGAAATCGAGGGTGCCCCGCCGGGCGTCGCCGTTGCGGCGGCGCAGTTCACCGGTGGGCTGACCGCCGGCGGGCGGGATGCTCGCGTAGGTGTAGGTGCTGTCGTGACTACCGGGACTTCCGGTACCGGGCACATCGCCCGGCGTATCTCCGGCGGCGGTCGAGGCGTTCACGGGCAACTCCTTGGTCATGGCCACTTTCGGGAACTGACCGGTCGGAGAGTCATAGGGACTCCCGACCCCGCCCGCGGTGGTCGACACCGCGCGCTGTTCCCCGGTAGACAGATTCCCGGGCCCCGCGGCCCCGGGGGACGCGGACCCGTTTCTCGCCTTGGCACTCACTCCTCAACCCTAAGCCGATCGGGTGCCGTCCACCCCGCTGAAACGGCGGCGTGTCCGCGCCATACCCGGAGCCCGGTCCTGTCACATCGGTCCCGGCCGGTTCCCGGCGACGCGCGCCGGGTCCGGCAGGAAACCGGCCGGTCGCGCCCCTTCCCCGGCCGGGACAGGGGCGTCGGGACGCGGCCGGGCGGATTTCCACTACGTTGGGAGGCTATGAGGTCGGTTGGCGCGCGGCGCGTGACGGTGGGGCTGGTACTCGGGGCGTTGTTACTCGGCGGCTGCGCCCGATTCGACGATTCGGCGTCCAGTCCGTTCACTCCGGAGCCGACACTGGACGGTGCCCAGCTGGAGCCGAAGAAACCACAGCCGAACGAAAGTTCCACCACCCGCCCCAGCGGTCCGTGTATCGATCCGGACCCGGCGGTGGTGGTGAGCTGCCTGGACACCACCGGCGGACTGGTCGAGATGGGCGGATACGCGCTGGTCGCGGAACGGCGCACCGGGCGGATTCTGCAGGTCACGCCGGAACAGCCGCCGATCGAGGTGGCGCGCGTCGATGTCGATCCGGCCGGAGACGGCGGTCTCAGCGATATCGCGGTCTCCCCCACCTATCCCGAAGACGGGCTGCTGTACGCCTACGTCACCACCGGCAGCGACAACCGCGTGGTCCGGATCGCCGACGACGGCCCGCCGAAACCGGTGCTCACCGGGATCCCCAAGGGCGCCACCGGTAATCGCGGCGCCATCGAATGGTCCACACCCGACCAGATGCTGGTGCTCACCGGCGACGCCGGCGATCCCGCGGGTGCCGCCGACCCGGGCAGTATGGCGGGCAAACTGCTGCGGGTGAACAATCCGACGACCAACGGCAACGCGCCCACCGAGGTCGCCGTCTCGGGAATCGGCTCGGCCGGTGACATCTGCCTGGGCGGCGACCAGATCTGGATCACCGACCGCACCCCCGCCCTGGACCGGCTGCAGCGGATCGCTCCCGACGGCGCCGTCACCACGGCCTGGACCTGGCCGGACCGCCCGGGAGTGGCCGGCTGCGCGGTCACGCCGGAAGGTGTCGCCATCGCGCTCACGGATGCGAAAGCGCTGGCGATGGCGACCCCCGACCCGGCCACCTTCGCGGTGACCGCGCCCCCGGGCGTTTTCGTCGCCAACAAATACGGACGGCTGCTGGGCGCCGCCCCGGCCATGGACGGCACCATCTGGGTCTCCACCGCCAACAAATCCGAGGGCGGGCAGCCGACCCCCAACGACGATCGCGTGGTACGGATTCCGCCACCGTCGGCCGGTGGCGGCCTGCCGGACTGAAATATTGGCGCGCCTCCGGCGCGCGGGGGTTCGGCCCCTCAAGCGTCTGCTGTCAGCGCTCGAGACTCGCGGCTGCGCCGCTTC
>NZ_JBSFRU010000452.1:0-3903 GCF_053589395.1 Nocardia sp. NPDC003345 | reverse complement strand
CCCACTCCACCCACTTCTTCCCCCCCCCCCCTGTGTTCCTATCTCCTACCCGGGGGCGGGGGGGGCCCGCAACCCCGCGCCGCCGGAGGCGGCGCAGACTACACAGCGCGGATCTGGCCCGATCCCCGGACGACCCACTTCGACGAGGTGAGTTCCGGCAGGCCCATCGGGCCGCGGGCGTGCAGTTTCTGGGTGGAGATGCCGATCTCGGCGCCGAAGCCGAACTGCTCGCCGTCGGTGAAGGCGGTGGAGGCGTTGACCATGACCGCGGCGGCGTCGACCCGGCGCGTGAATTCGTCGGCGGCGGCCAGTTCACCGGTGACGATGGCCTCGGTGTGCCCGGTGCCCCAGGTGTTGATGTGCTCGACGGCGGCGTCGAGGTCGTCGACGATCTTCACCGCGATATCGAGGGTCAGGTACTCCTCGGCCCAGTCCGCGTCGGTGGCGGGGACCATCCCTTCCAGGTCACCGTGCAGGGTGACGCCCTTGGCTTCGAGCGCCTTCGCCAGCCGGGGCAGCGCGGTGTCGGCGACGGCGGCGTCGATGAGGACCGTTTCGGCGGCGTTGCACACGCTGGGGCGGCGGGTCTTGGCGTTGATCAGGATCCGCTCGGCCATCTCGAGGTCGGCGGCCGCGTGCACATAGACATGGCAGTTACCGGTACCGGTTTCGATGGTCGGCACCTGGGCGTCGCGGACCACGGCATTGATCAGGCCGGCGCCGCCGCGCGGGATCACCACATCGACCAGGCCCCGGGCCTGGATCAGGTGGGTGACGCTGGAGCGGTCCCGGCTGGGCAGCAGCTGGACGGCGTCGGCCGGCAGGTCCACCGACGTGAGCGCGGTGCGAAGCACCTCGACCAGTGCCGCGTTGGACCGTGCCGCCGAGGACGAACCGCGCAGCAGTGCCGCGTTCCCGGATTTCAGGGCGAGCCCGAACGCGTCGACGGTGACATTGGGACGGGCCTCGTACACCATTCCGACCACGCCGAGCGGTACCCGGACCTGCCGGATCTCCAACCCGTTGGGCAGGGTCGAACCACGTTCGACCACGCCGACCGGATCGGGCAGACCGGCCACCTGGCGCAGCCCGGAGGCGATACCGTCGATCCGGTCCTTGGTGAGCCGCAGCCGGTCCAGCAGGGAATCCTCGGTACCGGCGGTTGTCGCGGCGACCAGATCCTCGCCGTTGGCCTCGAGCACCGTGTCGGCGGCGGCCAGCAGCGCGTCCGCGGCGGCGTGCAGTGCCTCGTTCTTGCGGTCGGTGGTGAGCTGGGCGAGCACTCGCGATGCGACCCGGGCGCGGCGTGCCGCGCTGTGCACGGCCTCTCGCGTATCGAAGGTCTCCGGGTCCACGGCCGGGGCTCCGGCAGGCACGGCCGGGTAGGCCCCGGCAGGCACAGCGTTCTCGGACACAGCGGTGTTCTCGGCCGTCATGGCCTCCAGCCTACCCACCCCGAAAAGCGGTTTCGCCGGGCCGTGGCGGGTTAGGTTCTCCCTCGTGAGCACTCCCCTGATCGCCGTTCTCGGCAGTATCAACATGGATCTGGTGACCACCACCGGCCGGCGGCCCGCGCCCGGCGAGACGGTGCTCGGCCACGGTTTCACGATGGTGCCCGGCGGTAAGGGCGCCAATCAGGCGATCGCCGCGAGCCGGGCGGGCGGGCATGTGCTGTTCCTGGGGGCGATCGGCACCGATGTGTTCGCGCCGCGGCTGCGCGCGGTACTCACCGAATCCGGGGTGGACACCACCGGACTGCGCACCCTCGACGGCCCCAGCGGTATCGCGTCGATCGTGGTGGACGCGACCGGCGAGAACTCCATCATCGTGGTGGGCGGCGCCAATGCCGGTATGACCGATCCGACCCCGGCCGATCTCGAGGCGATCGCCGCCGCCGATATTTTGCTGTGCCAGCTGGAGGTCCCGGTGCCGACGGTCGCGGCGGCCGCCGCCCACGCCCGCGCCCACGGCACCACCGTGATGCTCAACCCGTCCCCGGTTCAGCGCCTCGCGCCGGACCTGTGGGCACTGGTGGATATCGCGGTGGTGAACCGCGACGAGGCCGCGCACCTGGGCGGCGACCTCGACCCGGTGCCGCATCTCGTGGTGACACTCGGTGCCGACGGAGCTCGGTATCGCGGCCCGGACGGGACGGAGACGACCGTCGCGGGCCCGCGGGTCGAGGTGGTCGACACCACGGGAGCGGGCGATACGTTCACCGGCGCGCTGGCCGCCCGGTGGTCCGCGGGTCCGGCCGCGGCACTGCGGTTCGCCTGCGTCGCGGGTTCGCTCGCCACCACCGCGCTCGGTGCCAGCGCCTCGATCCCGTGGCGGGCGGAAATCGACGCCGCCCTGTCGCGCTGACGGGGTCTGCACGCCGAGCGTTTCGCACCTCGTGGCCGGACCAGCGGTCAGCGGGCCCGACCACGCATCCCGGCCGGGCCCGCACATCTGAACCGGCAGCTCCCATGGCTGCCGGACCTGTACGCGGCCGGTGACCTGGCCTGTGTGCCACACAAGCCGATCTCGGAGAGGCTGCGGATCGGTCGCCGGCCACTCGTCACGACCGGAAATTCGAATGCCGTCCCTCGCCCCGCGGCCTACCGTGAAAAGCGGGCGGCGGGCATCGGTTCGCCGCGTAGGAGAGGATCGAAACGATGTTTCCCGTCGAGCTGTCCGGAACCCGGGCACGGACGTTGATGTGGGCCCACGAGAACGAGATCGACGCCGGAGCGCTGCAACAGCTGCGCAATATCGCCCGGCTGGAATGGGTCCACGGCGTCCGCGTCATGCCGGATGTGCACCTCGGGAAAGGTGCCACGGTCGGGTCCGTGATCGCCATGCGCGACGCGGTCGCCCCGGCGGCGGTCGGGGTGGATATCGGCTGCGGTATGGAGAGCGTGCGCACCGACCTCACCGCGGCGGACCTCCCCGATGATCTGCGGGCGTTGCGCTCGGCGATCGAGGCCGCGGTACCCGTGGGTTTCGCGGCCCACCAGAATCCTGTCCAGGTGAACAAGCTCGCGCCCGGCCCGTCCGGATTCGCCACCGCGACCCTGCGCACCGGCTGGGACCGGTTCTGGTCGGCCTTCGGCGACCTCGACCAGGCGGTGGCACCCCGGGAGTCCAAGGCGCACAAGCAGCTGGGTTCGCTGGGCTCGGGCAACCACTTCATCGAGGTGTGCCTGGACCAGGACGACCAGGTGTGGATTCTGCTGCACTCTGGGAGCCGCAATATCGGCAAGGAGATCGCGGAACGGCATATGGCGGTGGCCCGCAAGCTGCCGCACAACCAGAACCTGGTCGACCGCGATCTGGCAGTGTTCCTGGCGAACACCCCGGAGATGGCCGCCTACCGGCACGACCTGACCTGGGCGCAGGAGTACGCGGCCCGCAACCGCGCGGTCATGCTGGCGCTGGTGTGCGGGGCCGTACGCCAGCAGTTCCCCACGCGCGAAGTAGGTTTCGACACGCCGATCTCATGTCACCACAACTATGTGGCGGAGGAGAAGATCGACGGCGCACCCATGCTCGTGACCCGTAAGGGCGCGGTCCGGGCCGGCCCGGGCGATATGGCGCTGATCCCGGGCTCGATGGGGACCCGCTCCTATGTGGTGCGCGGTAAGGGCAATCCGGATTCGTTCATGTCCGCGTCCCATGGGGCGGGTCGCCGGATGAGCCGTAACGCGGCGAAGCGGCAGTTCAGCGTCGCGGATCTGGTGGCCCAGACCGAGGGCGTGGAGTCGCGGAAGGATGCGGGCGTGCTCGACGAGATCCCGGCCGCGTACAAGAACATCGACGAGGTGATCGACGCGCAGCGCGATCTGGTCGATGTGGTGGCGACACTGCGTCAGGTGCTCTGCGTGAAGGGTTGACCGACGGTGGGCCGGGCTCGCGCCCGGC
>NZ_JBSFRU010000451.1:0-3907 GCF_053589395.1 Nocardia sp. NPDC003345 | reverse complement strand
AAGTGCCGGGCGACGAGCGCGCGCGTCAGCTCCTCCCGGTTGCCGACCTGCTGATACAGCGTTCTGGTGGAGATCCGGAGATCGCGGACGAGCCGCTGCGCGCTCAGCGCGCCGAGGCCCTCCGCGTCGAGGAGTTCGAGGGCGCGGGCGTAGATGTCCTCGGCCGGAATCAGCGGTTTGGCCATCGCGGGTCACCCACCGATCGCGGCATCAGTACTTGAGCGCGCCCGCGTCGACGGCGATCTGGCTGCCGGTGATGGTCGCCGATCCGGGTCCGGCCAGCCAGGCCACCACATCCGCGACCTGTTCCGGCGGCATGAAACCGCCCTGCCCGTCGGCACCCTGGGTCACCGGCTTCAGCGCTACGGGCGGGAAGCTGTTGATGTAGGCCGGGTACTTCGCGAAGATATCCATCATGGCCTCGGGTTCGATCATCGGGGTGTCGACCGAGTAGGGGTGGATCGAGTTCACCCGGATGCCGAACTCCCCGGCCTCCACCGCGAGCGTGTTGGTCACCGCCACCAGGCCGTGTTTGGAGGCGGCGTAGTGACCGTTGCCGGGCGTGGCCTTCAGCCCGGCCGACGAACTCACGATAACCACGGAACCGCCGTTACCGGCCGCGATCATGGCGGGCAGCGCGGCGCGGACGGTGCGCCAGGTGCCGTTGAGATTGACGTCGATCACGGTATTCCACTGCTCTTCGCTCATCTCCCACAGCCGGCCCCAGCTGAGCACCCCGGCATTGGCCACCAGCACATCGAGCCGGCCGAACTGCTCGATCCCGGCGTCGACCGTCTGGCGCAGCGCATCGAGGTCACGGATATCGACCTCCCGGGCCAGCACCTTGCGGCCCGCCGATTCGACCAGGCGCGCCGTTTCGGCGAGATCCTCGGCGGTGGCCGCGGGATAGGTGATGGTGTCGGCGACCGGCGCACAGATATCGATCGCGATGATATCGGCGCCTTCTTCGGCGAGGCGGACGGCATGCGCGCGGCCCTGCCCTCGTGCGGCGCCCGTCACCATGGCGACCTGTCCCTGCAGCGTATGCGCGCGGCTCGTCATCGCGGATCCATCTCCCGTTCGGATAGCGCGGTGCGCGGCGGCCGGGCCGTCCGCCCGGCCACACCCGGACCGCACCGACGGCCCGGGCAGCCCACACCGAGATTAAGAAAATGCAATTTTCTCAAAAAGTAGTCCCGCCCCCCACCCCGGCGCAAGACCCGGTCACCGGACATCACGAACCCGACCGGGCGAGTTCAGAAGTAGGTACCGCTGAACGGATGCTCGTGGACTCCGAACAGGATGTCGGCGTCCGCCGCCGCGCCGCGCCGATGCTCGGTCACCCGCCCGGCCAGGACCAGATGCCGCCACGGGGTACCGCCGAGGTAGGCGGCGGCCAGCGCCGCGACATCGACGGTGAGATCCGGGGGCCCGCCGGCCGCCAGGACCTCCCCGCCGGCTATCCGGTAGGTCCCGGAATTGGCGGTCAGGATCGTATCGGTGACCGCGAGCACCACCGCCGGACCCGGCCGGTAGGTGCGGCGCGACAGCGCCGCCGGCACATCGACCAGCCGCAACCAGGTCTCGTCCCGGATCGCCGAGACCCGTACCGCGCGTTCGTCGGTGAACAGCCCGCCCAGCGGGGAATCGGGTGCGGCCGCGTTCAGCACCACCGCGTCGACGATATCGGCACTCAGCAGGTGCCGGATCAGGCCGAGGTAGGCCGTGGCCGAGGTGGCGACCAGATCGTCCACCACCACCGTGCGCCGGGGGCCGCGCGGCCAATCGGGTGCGTCGTCGGCTCGGTAGCGGACGAATCCGTCCTCGGCGCCCGGCTCGCCGTGCACCGCCACATGGCCGGGCGCCCGGGTCAGCTGCTGTAGCCGCCACCAGTACGACGGCCGGTCGATCGCGCCGGTCCAGGAGATATCGCCGGTGGCGTAGATCTTCTCCGGCACCTCCCAGGCGTCCTCGGGGGCGATCAGGCGCACCGGTCCGGACGACGGCACGGTATCGCGGAACCGGGCGCGCCGGGTGTCGATCTCGAGCCGCGCGGCCGAGCCCGCCACCCCGTATCCGAATCGCTCGTAGATCCCGGGCTGGGTGGCGCGCAACGAGGCGACGATTTCGCCACGGGCGGCGAAATCGGCGAGCTGGCGCCGCAGCAGCGCGGTCGCCAGTCCCAGCCGGGTGTGGGTCGGCAGCACGCCGACGTGCGTCACCGCGGCGTGCGGGAGTCGCGCCCCGCCCGGTACGACCAGCCGGCTCGTATAGGAGTTCGCGGTACCGGCGAGTTCGCCGCGCACCCGGACGCCGAGGGTGCGTCCGGGTTCGTTCAGGTCGTCGCCGGCGCCCGCCGGCAGCGGTGGCGCGCCGACCATCGCGGTCCGGAAGACCCGCTGCGCGGCGCGCAGGTCGGCGGGTTCGGTGAGCACTTCGACGACCGGTTTCGAATCCACTCGCGCCACGCTAACCCACGGCGCCGGACCGGTCCCGGATCCCGCTCACAGTGACCGCAACCCGGCGCCCACCCGCACACCCGCCGTTTTCACCGATAGCGCCGGATCAGGGCGAGCGCCCCGGCCGCGGCGAGACACGCGGTCGCGGTGAGAGCGTAGGGCCCGCGCCCAACCGGCAGGATCCGCAGCGATATCCCGAGCTCGGGTGTTCCCATCGCCTCCCCGATGAGCCGGTCCAGCAGGGGGCCGTCGGGAATCCGCCCGGCGGCGGGATCGATCCGGTGCGATGTCGACATCATCACTCCTCGTCTCGGTTCAGGCCGTGTGCCAGGTGACTATCTCGTCGAGCGAAGCCCGCGTGGTGCGGAAGGAGTTCACCGGATGCCCGATATCCGGGTAGCCGAACGAGATGGCGGCCAGCACCCGCCGGGTCGCGGGCAGGCCGAAGTATTCGCGGACGAACGGCGCGTACGCCGCCACCGACGCCTGCGGGATGGTGGCCAGGCCCAGGGTGTGCGCGGCCAGGAGCACGGTGTTGATGTAGAGCCCGGTGTCGACGGCGCCGTAGGGGCCCAGTTCGTCCTCGGTCGAGACGATCGCGACATGCGGCGCGCCGAAGAATTCGAAGTTGCGCACGAACTGGCGCAGTGAGGCCTCGGCGTCCCCCTTGCCGATGCCGAGGCTCTCGTAGAGCTGCACCCCGGACTCCTTGCGCCGCTGCCGGTAGGGCCCCGGGAACCCGGCCGGGTGGGCGAGATCCGGTTCGGCGGGGGCGCCGGAACGGACATGGGCGACCAGTTCCCGGCGGAACCGGTCGGTTCCCTCCCCCTCGGTGACGATCACCTGCCAGGGCTGGGTGTTGGACCACGACGGCGTCCGCAACGCCAAGGTCAGCAATTGCTCGATCACCTCGTGCGGTACCGCGTCGGGCAGGAACTGCCGGCAGGATCGGCGCTGTTCGAGAATGGCGCTCAGCGCCTCGTACTGGTCGGTGCGGATGTCGGTCGAAGTCACAGGAAGTCCCCCTCGGCTGTATTCCATCAAAGCAGTCTCGATTTGAGACTGAACGATAGCAGCACCGGTCTCATTTTGGAACCACCTCGCCCATGATCCGTAGAATGAGGAACGTGCGCTACGAAGAACTCGCCGATTTCCCCTGTTCGATCACCCGCCCCCTGGTGGTCCTCGGGGACCGGTGGACTCTGCTGGTACTCAAAACGGCTTTCAACGGAGTCCGCCGCTTCAACGCGTTCCAGGCCACCCTCGGCATTCCCCGCGGCCGGCTCCAGGACCGGCTGGACCGGCTCGTCGAACACGAGATCCTGGTGAAACGGAAAACGGCCGACGGCACCTACGAGGAGTACCGCCTCACCCAGAAGGGTCACGACCTCTATCCGATCCTGATCGCCTTCCGCGACTGGGGCGACCGCTATATGGCACCCGACGGC
>NZ_JBSFRU010000450.1:0-3926 GCF_053589395.1 Nocardia sp. NPDC003345 | reverse complement strand
GCTGTCAGCGCTCGAGACTGGCGGCTGCGCCGCTTTGCTTCGAGCGCTGACAGCAGACGCGGGCCGAACCCTTTGTGGGTCTCGCTGAACTCGGCGCTGTGGAGAGGCCGGGCCGGGTTTCGCGGGCGCGTGCCATCGACAAGGACATCGTCGGCTGGGATATTGCGCGGGCCCGGGGCGCGCCGATTGCGCGCAAAAGGGTCCGGTGGGGGTGGCCGGCGACGAGAATACGCGGATGGGACGCGATGCAGCGGGGGCTCGCGAGCGTAAACGGCACGGTCGGCATTACACGCCCGCCGACCTGGCGGGGTTCCTGGCCGAGCGGGTGGTGACGCGGGTTGCGGCGGGGCGGCCGGCGATACGGGTGCTGGATCCCGCGTGTGGGGCGGGTGAGCTGCTGTTCGCGATGCGGCAGGCGCTGGACGCGCGTTTTCCCGGAACCCGGGTGGAGCTGGTGGGGTACGACCTCGATCCGGACGGGCTGGCGGTGGCGCGGCGGCGGGCCACGGGCGACGGGGTGATGGCGCAGTGGCGGCGAGGCGATTTTCTGGCCGAATGCACGGGGTTGGCCGGTGAATCGTTCGACGCGGTGATCGCGAATCCGCCGTATGTGCGCACTCAGCAGCTGGGTGGGGCGGCGGCGGAGGCGCTGCGGGGGCAGTTCGGGTTGCGGGGGCGGATCGATCTGACCCACCCGTTCGTGGCGGCGTTGCCGCGGCTATTGGTCCCCGGGGGTGTGCTGGGGCTGTTGTGCGCGAATCGATTCCTGACCACGAAGGCGGGTGCGAATCTGCGGTCCGTGCTGCTGGGGGAGCTGTCGCCGGTGGAGTTGTACGACCTCGGTGACACGAAGCTGTTCGAGGCGGCGGTGTTGCCGGCGGTGACGATCGCGGTGCGGGGCGGGGCACGCGGAACGTGCCGGTACGTCTCGGTATACGAGGACGAACTGCGAGGGGACGGCGGTGACCAGGTCGCGTATCCGGTGGACGGGTCGGTAGGAGTTCGGGAGTTGCGAGGACGGCCGCCCGGCGCCGGTACGGCTATCCCGCCGGACGGATCGGTGTCGGGCTGGGTCGGCTCCGATCGGGTGGATGACCGTGGTCTGTTCGCGGCACTGTGCGGCGAGGCCGACGCCACGGTGCGGCGGCAGGGCCGCAGGTTCGCTGTGACGGTGGGGGAGCTGGAAACAGCGGCGGGGCCGGAAGCGGCCGCGGTGGGGTGGCGGATGGCCCGGGTGGGGCACGACGACTGGTTGCGCTCGGTCTCGGAGCGTATGTGGCATACGTTCGGGGACCTCGGACGTATCCGGGTGGGGATCAAGACCAATGCCGACCGTGTTTTCATCGCCGCGCAGTGGGGCGATCCCGCCGAGGAACCGGAATTGCTGCGCGATCTGATCACCCATCACGATCTGCGGCCCTGGCGGATCGAGCGGGTGCGCGCCACCCGGGTGCTCTACCCGTACGAGCCGGACCGGACCCGGCGGGTGCCGGTGGATCTGTCCCGCTATCCGCGAACCGCCGCCTACCTGGAACAGCACCGGGAACTGCTGGCCGCACGCGGTTATCTCACCGGTGCGGGCCGGCAGTGGTTCGAGCACTGGGTGCCGCAGCGCCCGCATCTGTGGCGGGTGCCCAAGGTGGTGTTCCCCGATATCAGCGACCGGCCGCGGTTCGCGCTCGACCGGTCGGGCGCGGTGGTCAACGGCGACTGCTACTGGATCTCATTGGCCGATCTGGGCGGCGACAGCGGGGCCGAGGATCTCGCGTGCCTGATGATGGGGGTGGCGAATTCGGCGCTGGGACTGCGATTCTACGACGCGGTCTGCGGTAACCGGCTGTACTCCGGACGCCGACGCTGGATAACCCAGTACGTATCGCGGCTGCCGCTACCGGACCCCGCGACGCCCGCCGCGGCCGCGATCGTGCGGCGGGTCCGGATGCTGGCCGAGAACGCCGCCGCCGATATGCCGGGTGAGCCGGAACTGGACGACCTCGTGAACCGGGCCTTCGCGTTGTGACGGCGAATCTCGGCGGCATCCGGGGCACGGCCTGACGTTTCGGGAGCTGGGACAGACCGCCCGGATATCGAGCCGATCGCTACTCCGCGTCGCCCCGAAGCAACTGGAAGGTCGATACCGGTACGCCGGCTTGCCGGCTCGCGGCCAACGCCCGATCCCAGTGGCTGTGCACCGCGCGGGACAGTTCCGTGTCCACGCCGGCGGCAGCGGTGGTCTGCACAACGTGCCGGGCACCTGCCGTCATCATGCGCAGATGGCCGATGTCACGCCATCCGCCGGTGGCTGCCATGGCCGCCACCGCGGTGTACAACTCCGTCATATCGCCCATCGATCGCTGCGCGTAGGGAAGGAACCGCTCGATCGGTTCGCCCGAACGTTCGATCATGGCCAGGGCCTGCTCGAACGCCAGCAGCCCCGACTGGAACATGGCGAGGACGGCCTGGTAGTACAGCTGCGCAGTCCGGATATCGGCACCGAGGTACTCGGGACGTCCGAGCGGACGGAGCACCTCGGCGCATGTATCGAAGACCTCGCGGGGGCCGCTGTAGAAGATGTAGGCATCCGCGCCCCCGACGCCCGCGCTGTCGGCCATAACCCCTCCGGCGAGGAATCGACCGCCTCGTGCACTGACCCAGGCTTGTGCCGCGCCGGTCTCCGCCGGCGAATCCGATGAGAGGTTGACCACGACCTTGCCGGGTAGGTGATCGACGGCAGGTTCGAGCACTTCGTACATGGCCGCGTAATCCGTCAGGCTGACCACGATCACTTCGCCGGCGTCCAGCGCCTGTGCGACGGTATGGGCACGTTCGGCACCGAATTCCGCCATAGCGTCGGCCTTTTCCGGGCTTCGGTTCCACACGGTGACCGCGCGGCCCGCGGCGCGCAGTGATTCGACCATGGCCCGTCCCATCGGGCCCAGCCCGATAACGGTCACAGAACCGGCTGTTCGAGACATGGTGATCGCTCCTCACGGATCGGCGTGGAATCGGCTGAGCGCCGGACCCGATCCTGATCGCCGCGATACGGTCGGGCAAGACCGCACCTCGAGGTCCGGTTACCAACCTCGAGGTTCGGAACGAGGTCGGAAGGCCGCGCTCGCGCAGGGAGTGAGCTGGATCACCCGTTATCCGCCGGCCGAGGGTGCGTCCGGCCTCTCGTCTCTCGCCGGCGGTGAAGCTCGGAGCCGGCCGGGCTCAGCCGGTGGTGTGCCCGGACACCATCGGCAGCAGGGTGCGGCGGGCGAATTCGCGGCCCGCGGCCTCGTCCTCGATGGGGATGAGGCCGTCGGGGGTGAGCGCCAGCGACTGGGCCAGCCGGGCCATGATCTCGGCGACCAGGTCGGGATCGAAATCGACGCCGGCGCCGTGTTCGTGCAGTTCGCGCAGTTTGGCGGCGAGGTAGGTGCGGCCGAGAGCCAGGATGGGGGCGGCCTCGGTGGTGAGGCGGGGCAGGATCAGATCCGGCTCGGTGCGCAGCAGGCGCAGCAGCAGCGGGTTCCCGGCGATCGCCGAGATGAAGGCGACGAAGATCTCGACCAGCTGGTCCTCGGAGCCGGCCACGCCCCGTACCCGGTTGTCGATTTTGGTGACGAACCGCTGCGCCTCCCGGATGGTCACCGCTTCCACCAGGTCGCTCTTGGATTCGAAGCGCCGGTACAGCGTGGCCGGGCTGATCCCGGCCCGCCGGGCGATCTCACCCATGCTGGTGCGTTTGATCCCGAAGTCCAGGAACGCCGATAACGCGCTGTCGAGGATCTTCCCGCTGTCGGCGGCGGGTTCGGCCAGGATGCGCTGCAGGATCGGCGGTACGGGTGGCATGGTTACCACACCCTATCGGACCGGTTTCGCGCGATATGACCTGCGCGTTGGTTTCGTGCCCGGTATCACTCCGGCGGGAGATCGAGTTC
>NZ_JBSFRU010000449.1:0-4023 GCF_053589395.1 Nocardia sp. NPDC003345 | reverse complement strand
CAGGAACATGGTGGTGACCGCGGCGATCGCGACCTGGCGCAGCGGGCCCATCCGGCTGCCGACCCGGTCCGACCAGGCGCCCGCGCCGATCCGGCCCAGCGCGCCCAGGATCTGGGTGCCGGTCACCAGGGCGCCCGAGGCCGCCAGCGACCAGCCCAGATCGCGGTGCAGCCACAGCAGGGCGAAGGTCCAGACGGTGCCCTGCGGAACTACCAGCAGGATGGATACGCCGTGGATCCGCCACAGGGTCCCGCTGCCGCGGTAGGGATTGGCGCCGACGGCTTCGGCGCGTGGCGGCCGCGGCGGATCGATGATGCCGATCAGGCAGCCGACGGCGGCGACTCCGGCGAGTACCGCCGGAACCGCCAGTGCCGGCGCGACGCCGAAGCCCTCGGCCACCAGGGGGATGGTCATGGCGCCGATACCGACACCCAGCGGCTGACCGGTCTGGCGGATGCCCATGGCCAGGCCGCGCCGGTCGGGCGGGAACCAGCCGACGATCACCCGGCCGCTGGCGCCGTTGGTGCTGGCCGCGCCCATCCCGCCCAGGAACAGCAGGATTCCGAGCAGGGGGTAGCTGGACGTGAAGGACGCCGCCCCGCCCGCGACGCACATGATCACCGGACCGGCGACCAGCGCCAGGCGCTCGCCGAGCCGGTCGACGATATAGCCCCACGCGATCAGCGTGCAGCACAGGCCGACGGTGGGCATGGCCACCAGCAGTCCGGCGGTCGGCAGCGGCATACCGTCCGCGGTCAGCGCGGGCAACAGGAACGGGACGCCGTGCACGAAGATCGCGCTCGAGGTCTGCGCGAATACGCCGAGGGCCAGCATGAGCCAGCGATGGACCGGGGACACCGTGGGTTTCTCGGGTGCGGTGGCAGGTGAGCTGTGCGCCATCGTTCCTCGTCTCGGCCGTAGAATCTCAATATATGAGAATCAATTCTCATTCTATGAACTAACCGTGCCTACGGTACACGTCCGGAACCGCCGCACTCCATACGGTGTAGCGGTTCTCACCGTCGGGCCACGCCCACCCGTCGGGTGCATTCGGGCTGGTGGAACCGGCTGGATAGACTCCGACCATGCGTCTAGGTCGAGTAGCCAGCCCCGACGGGGTCGCGTTCGTCGCCATCGAGGGCGAGACCGCCAAGGAAATAGCCGAGCATCCGTTCGGTACGCCGACGTTCACCGGCCGCAGCTGGCCGCTGGCCGATATCCGCCTGCTGGCCCCGATCCTGGCGAGCAAGGTGATCTGCGTGGGGAAGAACTACGCCGCCCACGCCGCCGAAATGGGTGGGGAGGCACCGGAGGACCCGGTGATCTTCATGAAACCGAGTACTTCCATCGTCGGCCCGAACGTCCCTATCGTCATGCCGCCCAGTTCCTCCCGGGTCGACTACGAGGGCGAGCTGGCGGTCGTGATCGGGCGTCCGTGCAAGGATGTGCCCGCCGCGCGCGCCAAGGACGTCATCCTCGGATACACCGTCGCCAACGATGTCACCGCCCGCGACCAGCAGGCGCAGGACGGTCAATGGACCCGGGCCAAGGGCTACGACACCTTCTGCCCGCTCGGCCCCTGGATCGAAACCGATTTCGACCCGGCCGACCGCGAGATCACCACCGAACTGGATGGCGAGATCCGGCAGCGCAGCACCACATCACTACTGCTGCACGATATTCCGGAAATCATCGAATGGGTCACCCGCGTGATGACGCTGCTGCCCGGTGACGTCATCCTCACCGGAACGCCCGAAGGTGTCGGTCCGATGAAAGACGGACAGTCGGTATCGGTAACCGTCGCCGGAATCGGAACACTCACCAATCCCGTTGCCGCAAAACGCTGAACGAAAGAGAGACATGACAAACGTACGGGTCCGTTTCTGCCCGTCTCCGACCGGAACACCGCATGTCGGACTCATCCGGACGGCGCTGTTCAACTGGGCCCACGCCCGGCATCACGGCGGCACCTTCGTCTTCCGAATCGAAGACACCGACGCCGCCCGGGATTCCGAAGAATCGTATGCGGCACTACTGGACGCATTGCGCTGGCTCGGACTCGATTGGGACGAGGGACCGGAAATCGGCGGTCCCTACGCGCCGTATCGGCAGTCGCAGCGTCGTGAAATCCACAGCGAAGTGGTGCGAAAACTCCTCGACGCCGGAGAGGCCTACGAATCCTTTTCCACGCCAGCGGAAGTCGAGGAGCGTCACCGGGCCGCCGGACGTGATCCGAAACTCGGCTACGACAATTTCGATCGTGATCTCACGCCGGCGCGGATCGCCGAATACAAGGCCGAAGGACGCGGGCCCGTGGTCCGCCTCCGGATGCCCGATGCCGATATCACCTGGACCGATCTGGTGCGCGGGGAGACCACGTTCAAGGCCGGCACGGTCCCGGACTACGCGCTCACCCGCGGCACCGGCGACCCGCTGTATACGCTGGTGAACCCGGTGGACGACGCGACCATGCGGATCACCCACGTCCTGCGCGGCGAAGATCTGCTGTCCTCCACCCCGCGCCAGATCGCCCTGTATCAGGCATTGCGGCGGATCGGCGTCACGGATTTCACGCCCGAATTCGGCCATCTGCCGTTCGTGATGGGCCAGGGGAACAAGAAGCTCTCCAAACGCGACCCCGAGGCCGATCTGTTCCTGCATCGTGAACGCGGATTCATCCCCGAGGGTTTGCTGAACTATCTCGCCCTGCTCGGCTGGAGTATCGCCGACGACCACGATGTGTTCTCCATGACGGAGATGATCGAGGCCTTCGACGTATCGAAAGTGAATTCGAATCCGGCCAGATTCGACCAGAAGAAGGCCGACGCGATCAACGCCGAGCATATCCGGATGCTGGAACCAGCGGATTTCGCTGGACGGTTGCGGGCATTCTTTACCCACCGCGGATATATGGACTCGGAAACCAGCGGAAAAATCGACGACAAACTATTCGCCGCCGCCGCGGACCTGGTGCAGACCCGCATTGTCGTACTCGACGACGCGTGGGGCCTCCTGCGATTCCTGTTCGCACCCGCCGACGAGTTCGCGATCGACCCCGCGGCGGGTAAGAAGAATTTGGGTCCGGACGCCGTCCCGGTTCTGGACGCCGCCGTTTCCGCGCTCGAACCATTGACCGTGTGGTCCACCGCCGAAATCGAGGACGCGCTCAAAACCGCGCTGATCGATCGGATGGAATTGAAGCCGAGAAAAGCGTTCGCGCCGGTGCGGGTCGCGGTCACCGGATCGCATATCAGCCCGCCGCTGTACGAATCCCTGGAACTCCTCGGCCGGGAGGAGACCATGCGCCGGCTCCGCGCCGGCCGCGACTGGGTCGCGCCGGGCGAATGACCACCTCGCCGGGCGGCCACCTCGGCCGCCCGGCCCCGCCCGCCGGTCGCGCGGACCGGTGCCCAGCGGGCGCAACACGCCGATCCAGACCGCGCTACGCCCATCTGACCAGGCGATTTGTAGTTTCCCCCGAGCAGTTTGGTACTCTCTTTCTCGGCCGGAACGACGGTGCCACCGCAGCCAGCGGTGCAACCGAAAGCCCTGGTCATTGGGGTATGGTGTAATTGGCAACACAGCTGATTCTGGTTCAGCCATTCTAGGTTCGAGTCCTGGTACCCCAGCGGAAATCGCTCTCAGCTTCATCGTCCAGATGCGGTATGTATCGATTACCAGGCGATTTGGTCGCCGCCGCCCGGTCGGTTACGCTGATCGAGCTTCGGATCGAAAGATCCACGATCCACTCCAGCCAGGAGTTGATCACAAGTCCTGGCCCCGTCGTCTAGCGGCCTAGGACGCCGCCCTCTCAAGGCGGTAGCGCGGGTTCAAATCCCGTCGGGGCTACTCAGCTGGCAGGCTCATGCTCATGGAGAGCATGAGCCTTTGCTGATTCGTCGTGTTTTGCGGGGGTTCAACCCCCGCACCCCGACCACGGGGGTGAGTTAGGTAGAGCACACGGCTGTACTCCCGTCACTCCATCGAATATCTCGTATTACGTCTTATTATTTAAAAGTTTTT
>NZ_JBSFRU010000448.1:0-4041 GCF_053589395.1 Nocardia sp. NPDC003345 | reverse complement strand
GTTCACCGGTGTCGTGGCGTTTCGCGCGGTGGTACCGGCGGCCGCCGTCGCCTCGGTGCCGAATCTGGACAGCTTCACCAAATGGTGGGGGCCGGACTCCGCCACGCAGATCGTGACCTTCCCGCTGCGCCGGGGCAAGGACATCTTCATCTTCGCCACCTGCGCGCAGCGCGAGTGGACCGAGGAGTCGTGGACGACGCCCGGCAGCGCCGACGAGCTACGTGAGCTGTACCGGGATTTCCATCCGGAGGCGCGCGCCCTGCTCGATGCCTGCGACGACGTGCTGAAATCCGCCCTCTACGTGCGCGATCCGCTTGCTGCCTGGACGCGGGACGGAATCGCGCTCCTCGGTGACGCCTGCCACCCGATGATGCCGTTCATGGCCCAGGGCGCCGGTCAGGCGATCGAGGACGCGGTGGTGCTGGCACGCTGCCTCGGCTCGGACGACTACCCGTCCACGGCCGCGGCGCTGGCCGGGTACGAGAACGCCCGCAAGGACCGGACCGCGCGGATCCAGCAGGGTTCACGGTCCAACGAATGGCTGAAGACCGCCGGGAACGGCGACTGGGTATACGAATACGATGCCTGGACCACGCCGCTGGCCGGGGCGCGGGCGTAACCGCGACCCGGGACTCCGGCGCCCGCGGAGTCGACGCCCGCACCGCCCGTCCCCTCGGCGCGATCCGCCGAGGGGCGGTAGCGTCGCCGGGGTGGTCCCGACGCTGCGAACCGAGCGACTTCTCCTCGAACCGTACGTGCGGGCCGACGAGGCGGATTTCGTCGCACTCTTCCAGGACACGAGGGTGTCGCGGTGGATGGGTGACGGGCCCGCCTCGGAAGCCGCGGACCGGGCGCTGTTCCGGCGGCTGTTCACGAAGGTCTACCCGCGGGATCTGTTCGATGTCTGGGTAGTGCGCCGGGACGGGATCATGATCGGGCATGCCGAGATCAAGCCGAGCGAGGCTGTCGGCGGCCACGAGATCATCTACGCGCTGACCCCGGCCGCGTGGGGGTCCGGCCTCGGCACCGAATTGGCGGCGGCACTGGTCTCCTACGGTTTCGACAGCCTCCGGCTGGACGAGGTGTACGCCACCGTCGCCGCCCCGAACGCACCCTCGCTGCGGCTGTTGAGCAGGATCGGCTTCCGGCAGGTGCGCGATATCGAAGAGGATGACGGCAGCACTACCCGTGTGCTGGTCCGCCGTGCGAATGGATCCGACCCTGACCTGTGAACCCAGGCGAGACAGCGGCCCTCCGGCTGTGCCCGTGATGTCCGACCGGTCGGCGACACACCGCGGCGCGGCGGCGCGGCCGGGCGGGTGGACGGGTCTCGGGGCGATAGGGTCGCAGGGTGAAACGCCGGTGGCTCAGGTGGCTCGTGCTGGTGATCGCGCCGTTGGTCGTGCTGCCCGCGGGACCGGTGGACGCCGCCCCGGACGACGGCATCGGTGCCGGGCTGGAGCGGTACTACCGGCAGCAGCCGGACTGGAAGCCGTGTGACGACCCGGTTCTCGACGCCGCCGGCGCCCAATGCGCGGGTGTGCTGGTGCCGCTGGACTACAGCCGTCCGGATCACCGCACGCTGACCGTCGCGATCTCGCGTATCCCGGCGACCGATCCGGCCCGGCGACGCGGGATCATGCTGTCCAACCCCGGTGGCCCCGGCGGCCCGGGCCTGGCCATGATGGCCGGTGCCCGGCCCTTCTCCCCGGAGGTGCGTGCCCGCTACGACCTGATCGGCATGGATCCACGCGGAATCGGCCGATCGGACCGGGTGCACTGCGCGTTGCCGTTGCCCACCATGTTGTACTCGGCGGGTTTCGATATCTTCGGTTACGCGCGCGACACCACGCTGGCCGCGGCTCTGGCGGCCTCCTGCCTGGTAACGGATCCCGAGAAGACCCGCTACGTCACCACTCGCAACACGGCCCGCGATATGGACGTCATCCGGGGTGCCCTGGGTGAACCCACGCTCAACTACTTCGGCGGTTCCTACGGGACCTATCTGGGAGCCGTGTACACCGTGATGTTCCCCGGCCGCGGTGACCGGATGGTCCTGGACAGTGCGATCGATCCGGATCGCTACTGGATCGGCGTCTATCAGGATATGGGCGCCGCCAACGAGGCCGGGCTGGACGACTGGGCGCGGTGGGCCGCCCGCCATGACGGTGAATACCATTTCGGGAGCACCGGGCCGCAGGTCCGGGCGTTCGTGGAGGATCTGATCCGGCGCGCCGCGGCCCATCCGATCTACGCGGACGGCTATGTCGTGGATGAGCACACGATACCGATCGGGCTGCTGGCGTTGCTGTCGAACCCGAAGCTGAACGCCGACCTCGCCGAGGTGGTGCGCCTCGTCGCCGACGCGGTGGCCGGGCTGCCCCTGGATATGGAACGGCTGAAGGCGAAGATCACCGGGGCCGTTCCGCTGGAGACCCCGGGTATGGCCGCGGTCCTGTGCGGTGACAAGGCGGCTCCCCGGGATCCCGCGTGGTATTACCGCAATATCGAAGGAGCCCGCCCGACCCAGCCGGTGTTCGGAGCGTTCGCCAACAACATCACCGCCTGCGCCTACTGGCCGGACCCGGTCGAACCTCCCACCGAGGTGGGTAACGCGACGCCGGCCCTGATCCTGCAGGCCACCGGCGATACCCGTACCGCGTATTCGGAGGGTGTCGCGATGCGCCGGGCCCTGCCGGCATCACGATTGGTCACGCTGGCGGACACCCGGATACACGGTGCCTTCCGTACCGGCCTGAGCCCGTGCGTGAACGATATCGTCAACAGCTACCTGCGCGACGGCACCCTGCCCGCGACCGATATCACCTGCCGGCCCGACCCCGCATACTTCCCGGAATGAGCGGATAGGAAGGCCGCCCGGATGCCGGGCACGCCGATGATCGTCGAATACCTGGACCGCCCCGCCTCCGTCGTCACCGCGCCTGGATGGTCTTACCAACCGCACGCCCGGAAGTTCGTGCGGACCATCGCGTAGTCCCCCGAGTCGATTCCGGTGTGTTTTCTGCCGATGGTCCATTTTTCCGGACCCGGATACACGGAGAATTTCCGGTGCGTTATATTCTAAAGGGGAGTGGGGATCGAATCAGTGAGCGGACGGCTCGCTTTTCATGCGCGGATATCGGGAAATGTGAGCGGGGTGCCGGTGTCGTCTTGTCTTTCGGCTCCGGACGGCCGAGGGCCCGTTCGGGTACCGGCCGGGAATTCCGGGCGCCCAGGGTGGTTCCGGGCCGGTCGGGTCCGGCGCGAGCCCCATCGGAACCCGGTATCGGCCCATGCCCGAGGCCTGTGGCGGCGGCGGAGCGCGAGTTTCTGCCCGAAGGCTTGACGCGGGCCGTGTGGAGATGTAATTCTTGAAACGGGAACACACCAATTATGTGTGTTTTATTTTTTGCTGCGCTCTCGACAAATGTTGGTTGCGGGTGTAATTTGGGGATTCGCGCCGAAGCGTGTGCTGTCCGACTCTCGAAATATGAAATGACCGTGGAAAGCGGCGCTGTCCGCGCGCCTTTCCACGGTTCGTCGTCGGGTCTGCTCGGACGGCCTCTCGCGCCGCGCGTATCGAACACCGCCCACAGGACGAGCAGAGCCCGTAACACCCGGATATCCGGGCGTTACCAGGTGCCGGAAGGACGCAGCGTGGCATACGCGAACCACCCCGACAACGAGGCCGGATCGGCCGCAGCTCGAACGGATTCCGGATCGCGGCGGCTGTCCTTCGCCCGGATCCGCGAACCCCTGGAGATTCCGGGGCTACTGGCGATACAGACGGAATCCTTCGAATGGCTGACCGGGGCCCGGGCCGCGCTGGAGCGTGCGGTGGCCCGCGGCCTTTCGCCCGCCGGTGGTCTGGCTGAGGTGCTCGCGGAGATGAGCCCCATCGAAGACTATGCGGCGACGATGTCGCTGACCCTCTCCGAGCCCCGGTTCGAAGAGGTCAAGGCCTCGATCGACGAATGCAAGGACAAGGACATGACCTACGCGGCGCCGTTGTTCGTCACCGCGGAGTTCGTCAACAACAAC
>NZ_JBSFRU010000447.1:0-4077 GCF_053589395.1 Nocardia sp. NPDC003345 | reverse complement strand
CCCGCCGGCCTGCCCGCGATCATCCCCCTCGTCGTCCACAACACCGCCGACGGCACCCGCTGGTCACCCGCACACCCCACCGAACTCGCCGACCTCATCGACCTCGACCCCACCGCCCGCGCCGCCCTCGGCCCGCACCTGCCCCGGCTGCGGTTCCTGCTCGACGATATCGCCGCCCTCGACCTCGACACCCTCCACGAACGCGACCTCACCCCCGCCACCAAGGTATTGCTGGTACTCCAGAAAATCGCACCACACAACAGCCGGCTGGGCCACGATATGCTGGACTGGCTCGAAGACCTGCGCGCCCTGGAAACCGGCCCCGACCCCCTCGGCGACTACCTGACCGTCCTGACCTATCTCATGACAGTCGGCGAAACCACCGAAACAGACCTCGCAACCGTCTTCGAACAGCTCGGCCCGCGCGCGAAGGAGGCGATCGTGACCACAGCGGAGATCATCGAGGCACGCGGAGAAGCCCGAGGCCAGGCCCGCGGAGAAGCCCGGGGCGAGGCCCGAGGCCGCGCCGAATTGCTCATCGAGCAGATGACGGCCAAGTTCGGCCCGTTGCCGACCGCCACGATCCACCGAGTCCGCTCGGCCGATCAAGACAGCATCCGCGCGTGGGCGACACGCGTACTCACCGCGTCCACGCTCGACGACATGCTCTCCTGATCCAGCGGCTCGCCCGCAAGGCCGTAACCGGCGGTCTCCGAGATCGGCGCAGCCTCGGCCACCCGCCGCCCTGCTACGGACCCGACCGTGCCCAGCCGGATTCCCGGCTGGGCACGGTCGTGACTATTCGCGGACAGGGTCCGCGGGCGCTCAGCCCTTGTGCTTCTTGACCTCATCGGTCAGCTGCGGGGCGACATTGAACAGGTCGCCCACGATGCCGTAGTCGGCGATCTCGAAGATCGGGGCCTCTTCGTCCTTGTTGACCGCGATGATGGTCTTGGACGTCTGCATCCCGGCCCGGTGCTGGATGGCGCCGGAGATACCGAGGGCCACGTACAGCTGCGGGGAGACCGTCTTACCGGTCTGGCCGACCTGGAACTGGCCCGGGTAGTAGCCCGAGTCGACCGCGGCACGGGAGGCGCCCACGGCCGCGCCGAAGGAATCGGCGAGGGCCTCGACCACGGAGAAGTTGTCGGCCGAACCGACACCGCGGCCACCGGAGACGACGATGGCCGCCTCGGTCAGTTCCGGACGGTCACCACCGACGACGGGTTCGCGGCTGGTGATCTTGACGACGCCCTCTTCCTGGGCGGGCACCTCGACGGTGACCTTCTCGCCGGCGCCGGCCGAGGGCTTGGCCTCGATCGAGCCCGGACGCACCGAGATGACCGGGACATCGCCGGTGGCCTGGGCGTCGACGGTGAACGCGCCACCGAAGATGCTGTGCACGGCGGTGCCGTCGGACTTCACGTCGACGACGTCGACCAGCAGGCCGGAGCCGATACGCGCGGCGAGCCGGCCGGAGACCTCTTTGCCCTCGGCACTGGCGGCGACCAGGACCGCGGCCGGGGAGGCCGACTCGACCAGACCGGCGAGCACATCGACCTTCGGGGTCACCAGGTAGTTGTCCGCGTCATCGGATTCGGCGACGTAGATCTTGGCGGCGCCGGCGGCGGCGAGGGCATCGGACAGTTTGTCGGCGGTGCCGGGAGCACCCACCACGACGGCCGACGGCTCGCCCAGGGCGGTGGCGGCGGTCAGCAGTTCAGTGCTGACCTTCTTGACCGCACCTTCGGCGTGCTCGACGAGCACAAGTACTTCTGCCATTTGTCTCTTCTCCTAGAAGTTGCTGCGGTGCGGGGTCTCAGATGATCTTCTGGCCGACCAGGTACTGGGCGATCTTGGTGCCGCCGTCGCCCTCGTCGGTGATCTTCTCGCCCGCGGTGCGCGGCGGCTTCGGGGTGGAGGCGGTGACCTTGGTGCCCGCGTTCTCGACGCCCACGGTCGACGGGTCGATTCCCAGATCCTCCAGGGTGAAGGTCTGCACTTCCTTCTTCTTCGCGGCCATGATGCCCTTGAAGGAGGGGAAGCGCGGTTCGTTGATCTTCTCGGTGACGCTGACGATGGCCGGCAGCGAGGCCTCGAGCTTGAACACGCCTTCGTCGGTCTCGCGCTCGCCGGTGATCTTCTCGCCGTCGACGGTGAGCTTGCGCAGATGGGTGAGCTGCGGGATGCCCAGGTACTCGGCGATGATGGCCGGGACCGCGCCGGAGCGGCCGTCGGTGGCCTCGTTACCGGCGATGACCAGCTCGACGCCCTCGACCTGGCCCAGCGCACCGGCCAGGACCCACGCGGTCTGGACGGTGTCGGAGCCGTGGACGGCCGGGTCGTTGATGTGGATGGCCTTGTCGGCGCCCATGGACAGCGCCTTGCGGATGGCCTCGGTGGCGCGATCGGGACCGGCGGCCAGCACGGTGACCTCACCGCCCTGCGCCTCCTTGATCAGGAGGGCTTCCTCGACGGCGCGCTCGTTGATCTCGTCGAGCACCGCGTCGGCGGCTTCACGGTCGAGGGTGAAGTCACCGTCGGTCAGCTTGCGCTCGGACCAGGTATCGGGCACCTGCTTGATGAGTACGACGATATTCGGCATCGGTCTTCGTCGACCTCCTGTTCTGGTTACCTGTATTGGCGGTCGCACGATCTCCAACGGCCGTACGTCCTTGTGAGTAGCTCAGGCCGAGACATTACCCTACGTTAAGTTACTGGTGGGTAACTTAGCATCCGGCCCCCGTTCCGGGACCACCGGGCATCCCCCGGACCGGGTCCTACCAGTAACCTCGTCCCAATGAGCAAGGCTGTGATTCCCGCCGCACCGGCCGCCGAGGACGTACTGGAGCCGCTGCCGCTGACCGGCGAGCGGACGGTGCCGGGTATCGCGGAGGAGAACTACTGGTTCCGCCGCCACGAGATCGTCTACGAGCGCCTGCTCGACTGCTGCGCCGGAAAGACGGTGCTCGAAGCGGGATCGGGAGAAGGCTACGGCGCGAACATGATCGCCGAAGTCGCCGCCGCGGTCGTCGGCCTGGACTACGACCGGGGCGCCGCCGAGCATGTGCGCGCGCGGTATCCGCGGGTCCGGATGATCCGCGGCAATCTGGCCACCCTGCCGCTGCCCGACGCGGCCGTGGACACCGTCGTGAATTTCCAAGTGATCGAACACCTCTGGGATCAGGCGCAGTTCCTGCGGGAATGCCTGCGCGTGCTGCGCCCGGGCGGGGAACTGCTCATCAGCACCCCGAACCGGATCACGTTCTCGCCCGGCCGCGATACCCCGCTCAACCCTTTCCATACGCGCGAGCTGAATGCCGCCGAACTGACGGAACTGTTGGAAGAGGCCGGTTTCCGGGTCGAGCTGATGACCGGCGTCCACCACGGACCGACCCTGCGGGCACTGGACGCCAAACACGGCGGCTCCTTCATCGACGCCCAGATCGAGCGCGCGCTCGCCGGTGAGCCGTGGCCCGCCGACCTCACCGCCGATGTCGCCGGCATCACCGTCGACGATTTCGCGCTGACCCCCGCCGATATCGATGCCAGCCTCGATCTGGTCGCCCGAGCGGTGAAGCCTTGAGCGGCAACGACACCGGCGGCAGCCATACCGGCGGCGAGGTACCCGGGCAGTTCACCCTGGTCCTGCATTCGCATCTGCCCTGGCTGGCCCATCACGGGCGGTGGCCGGTGGGCGAGGAATGGCTGTATCAATCGTGGGCGGCGTCGTACCTGCCCGTGGTGGACGTACTGCGCACGCTCGCGGCCGAAGGCCGTTCGCATCTGCTGACCCTCGGCATCACCCCGGTGCTGGCGGCCCAGCTCGACGATCCGCACAGCCTCGCGGGAATGCACCACTGGCTGGGCAATTGGCAGTTGCGCGCGGACGAGGCCGCGATGGCGGGCAATCCGGCGCTGGGCAGTCACGAACACCGGCTGGCCGCGTCCGCGCTGGCCGAATTCGAGCAGAACTGGCAGCACGGGGCGTCGCCGGTCTGGCGGGAGCTCCTGGATGCCGAGGCCATCGAACTCCTGGGTGGACCGCTGGCCCACCCGTTCCAGCCGCTGCTCGAC
>NZ_JBSFRU010000446.1:0-4124 GCF_053589395.1 Nocardia sp. NPDC003345 | reverse complement strand
AGTGCTCGAGACTTGTGGCTTCGCCACATGCGCTTCGAGCACTGACAGCCGACGCGGGCCGAACCCTTTCAGGGGTGCGATCGATAGCGGGTGGCTTGCGGGGGTGTAGACCACGATGTGGGGCGATTTGTGCCTTATTCTGGAGGGGTCCTGAATCTCGACCACGCAATCCCGATTGCCTGATCCACTCCTTGATCGGCCTGCTCGTCTCGAACCGTGGCGGGACCGATCACCCCGTGAGAGGTGGTTGGAAACATGGCCGATGCGTTTATCGCCCCGGAGTCGCCCGGTGACGTCCCGGTGAGCACACCTCTTCATCGCGCCGCGGGGCAGCTGCAATCGGCGCTGCCCGCCGGTTGGCAGGTCGAGGTCGTCGATGCCGAGGACGCCTCCCCATACGGCCGGCCGATTCTGCGGGCGTTGCTGGCAACCGATTAGTTTGCCGGGCAAATGATTTCCGGGACCGCTTCGGGATACTTTGCGAGCGGTCACTTTTGATTGTCGCGGCGTTTCTGCGCCTCGGCGAGTCCGCCCCGTGGCAAGATTCGATCTTGTGCCCCAAGCCAACTCGTGATCGCTTCCATGCAGGTCCGGGCGTTGGGTGCCGGGTAGCGCGACTTCCGCGTACCGGATTCGGTCGTGAATTCCTCCCTCTCGGTTCGTATTTCATCGAACGCACTATTGCGTTTTGTTGCTGGAGGGCGCATGCTGTTAGCTACAGATCAGCTCGCTCCATTAGAACCGAAGACCCACGATTGGGAGAGGCGTTCATGGCGGTGCAAGTGATCGGCCGGGCGTTGATGACCAGCGACCAGACCGACCATCAAGCGAAAAGCGTTGGCAGCGGCGGATGGGTCGTTTCGTTCCTACCGGGCCGCACCCTCACTCTGGAACAGGCCATGGCCGCCATGCAGGCGGCCGAGGCGGTCGCGATGGTCGGGGGGCTGGCCGATCTGGTCGGGCTCACCACCCTCGAAACAGTCGGCCTGGCCATCCAGGAATCACCGTGGACCCGCGCCGAGCCGGTCGTCCGCAGCGGGTGGCGGGGCCGGGTCGGCCGGAGCCGGCAGCAGGTCGCGCTGTAGCGCTAACCGCGTTTGCCGGCGACCACCACCAGATTGCTCACCAGTAACTCCCGGATTCCGGGAACGCGCACCAGCCACCAGGCCCAGCGCGGGTGGTACCGGGGGAACACCGTGTGGACGCGCGCGGAAGTACGCGCCGACCAGCGCATACCGTCGGCGGCGCGGACCGCGAACAGCGAGACGCCGAACCGGTTCTTCGGTTCACTGCCGTGTTTACGGCGGTACCGGCGGGCCGCGTATTCGCCGCCCAGGTAGTGCCACGGTCCGGTCTCGTGACCACCGAAAGGCCCGTGCCACACCGTGTAGGACAGCACGATCATGCCCCCCGGTTTGGTGACCCGTACCATCTCATCGGCCATCCGCCACGGATCCGGTACGTGCTCGGCGACATTCGACGAGAAGCAGATATCGACCGCGTCGTCGCGGAACGGCAATGCCATCCCGGATCCGCGGACCGCGGCCGGTACCGCGATTCCCGCGGCGTGCATCTCGGACGGATCGGGCTCCACGGGAATGTATTTCGCGCCCACCCGGGCGAATTCGTCGGCGAAATAGCCGGGGCCGCCGCCCACGTCGAGGACGGTCGTGCCGGTGAGGTCGCCGCCGGTGAGGTCGGCGTAGAAGTCCGCGAGCAGATCGACGCTGTCGGTCGCGATACCGCCGTAGAAGCGGGCGGGATCGGTCTGCTCGAAGCGGAAGCTGTACAGGAGTCGCAGCGAGCGGGCCACCGTCGCGCGGCGGGCGAAGCGAGCCCGGCGGGTGCGGTGCGGGCGAGACCCAGCGGGATGCGCCGGGGCGCCGCCCCGGGCGGGTGCGGCGGTGGACGCGATACCGGTGGGAGCGGAGTCCGGGTCGGTCGCGAGGGATACGCGATCCACAGGTGATTGCCGGTCGTCGAGCACGACGCCGAGTCTCGCATATTGTGACCGGTCACAGATTCCCAGCCGGTCACAGAACCGTAGCCGGGAACCCCCGCCGGCCTCGATCCGATACCGGAAGGACACGCAGGTGGGCGACTTGCCGGGGGCGTGGGAGCGTTAAGGTGTAGCGCGATGCCCCGTCCCGTCCGCGGGACGACCGACGTCCCGCCCGCGGGACCCGACCCGACCGGAGAAGCCCCACGTGCGCGAAGTCCTTCTGCTCTGCTGGCGCGATACCGGTCATCCACAGGGCGGCGGTAGCGAACGGTACCTGGAGCAGGTCGGTGCGCATCTGGCGGCCCGGGGAGTGCGGGTGACGCTCCGTACCGCCCGGTACCCGGGAGCGCCGAAACGCGAGCGAATCGACGGTATCGATATCAGCCGCGGCGGCGGCCGGTTCACCGTGTACCCCCGCGCGCTGGCCGCGATCGCACTGGGCCGGATCGGGCTCGGCCCGCTCAAAGGCATCCGGCCCGCGGCGGTGGTCGACACCCAGAACGGCATCCCGTTCTTCGCCCGGCTGGTCTCGGGGGTGCCGTCGGTCGTGCTGGTGCACCACGGGCACCGGGAGCAGTGGCCGGTCGCGGGCCGGCTGGTGGGCCGGATCGGCTGGTGGATCGAGTCCCGGCTGTCGCCGCGCGTGCACCGGGCCGACCAGTACCTCACCGTGTCGCTGCCCTCGGCCGAGGAACTGGCAACACTGGGCGTGGATCGTTCCCGGATCGCGGTTGTGCGCAACGGTGCGGAACCCGTCCCCTGCGACGCGCCCACCGGCGCCGCGGAGGTCCGGACCCCCGAGCCCCGGGTCGTGGTGCTCTCCCGCCTCGTCCCGCACAAGCAGATCGAGGACGCCCTCACCGCCGTGGCGCGGCTGCGCGACCGCATCCCCGGGATCCGGCTGGATATCGTCGGCGGCGGCTGGTGGGCCGACAAACTACAGGATCAGGCGGCCGCGCTCGGGATCGCCGATGCCGTCACCTTCCACGGTCATGTGGACGAATCACGTAAACACGAACTGCTCGCGCGGGCCTGGGTGCATGTGCTGCCCTCCCGTAAGGAGGGCTGGGGGCTGGCGGTGATCGAGGCGGCTCAGCACGGGGTCCCGACGGTCGGCTACCGCTCCTCGCGCGGACTCACCGATTCCATCATCGACGGTGTGACCGGGGTGCTGGCCGATGATGCCGATCAACTCGCCGCGACGGTCGGCGAACTGCTCGAGGACGCCTCGGCCCGCACCATCATGGGAGAGAAGGCGCGAGCACGGGCGCGGGAGTTCTCCTGGGAACACACCGCCTCGGGCGTCCAGCAGGTGCTGGCCGCGGCCGCCGCCGGTGAGCGGATCAGCGGACTCATCTCGCCCGGCGAGGACGCGGCGGCCGCGGTGCCCGCCGAGGTCGCGGCCGGAGCCTGAGCAGCGGAGCCGCGAGCAGCGCGGCCCAGAGAATATGCGCCCCCACCACGAGAGACCGGTGCTCCGGCTCGGGCCGGGACACCACGTCCGGAACCCGGTAGAGCGCGAGATCGCCGGTATCGTGCACCCGCTCCAGCCGGTCCAGGGTGACCTCGGAATCGCCGCGCGGGCCCGGGGTGTCCCGTTCCACCAGTACCGAGCCCACGCCCAGTCCGGCGAGATCGGCGGGTGGGCCGCCGCCCAGCAGCGCTTCCTCGGCGCGGCGGGCGCGCACGCCCTCACCGGTCACGGTCCGGCCCGCGACCGGAAGCGCACCGGTCTGCAACACATCGCGCGGCAGCATGCGGGGGGCCGGATCCAGGACCGGGGCGGAACCGGAATACGGGAAGCGACGGAACATGCCCCCGGGTAGCACCGCGATATCGCCGGGTCCGTCGATCCGGCCGGCCATCTCGGTCCACGAATCCGGATAGTGCACAGCCCGCAACTCGCCCCCGACACCCCAGGCGAGGTCGGGCAGCGGCAGGACCAGGGCAGCTATGAACAGTGCGGCTGTGACTTTGGCGCCGACTTCGTCGGCGCGGGGTTCGGCCCTTTTGGCGTCGCCTTTCAGCGGTGTCCTCGAGCAGCCCACCCGGTTCGAGCAGTCCCGGATGCGCCTGTGCCACCTCGAGCTGGGTGCGGAGGCTGGCGATCGGGCTGCGTAGT
>NZ_JBSFRU010000445.1:0-4157 GCF_053589395.1 Nocardia sp. NPDC003345 | reverse complement strand
ACACCGTCGTCGTCGCGTCCGGGCTCGAATTGATATGTCAACGGGAACGAGAGTTCGCCCTGGCGCCAGGTATCGGGGACCCGAACAGCACCCACAACTACAACATGCTGGGCACCGACCTCGGCATCATGTGGGATAACGGCAACGGCGAAATGCTGACCGCCTTCGGCGATACCGCCGGGGTCGGGTTCCCCAATCTGCTCGCCGGGAGTATGTGGGCGTGGCGGAGCAATGTGCTGGTCCGCAGCCATACCCAGGATCCCCGGCACGGGATCTTCTTCGACAGCGTGGTGCGCGATGTATTCGGTCAGGCCCGCGATCTGATCCCCAGCCCGAAAATACCGCTGCTGGAGATCAGCCGTATTCCGACCGCCGGGATTTCGGTGGGCGGCGTACAGTACATGAGCCTGATGTCGGTGAAGACCTGGGACACACCCGGAGAATGGACCACCAATTACTCGGGTCTGGCGGCTTCGGCCGATAATGGTGAGACCTGGGCCGACCTGGCCTTCACCCGGCGGCCGAACGAGGGTGCGAACCGCAATTTCCAGATGAATTCCTTCGTGAAGGACGGCGGGTTCGTCTACGTATACGGAACCGCCTCGGGCCGCGACAATGCCGCGTATGTCTCCCGTGTCCGGGAACCCGATATCCAGAATCTGGGTGCCTACGAATACTGGGACGGCGGGGCCTGGAAACACGGCGATGTGAATGCCGCCCGCCCGATCATGCACGGCGTCGGGGAACTGTCGGTGATGTGGAACGACTACCTGGGCCAGTTCGTCTCACTGACCACCGATCCGTTCAATTCCGTGGTCCTGCGGACCGCGCCGGCGCCGGCCGGGCCGTGGAGTGAACCGCGGGTACTGATCGATGCGCGCGAATTGCCGACTGCCTACGCCCCCTCGATATTCCCCTATCAGACCGGCAGCGATCTGTACTTCATGACCACCGTGCACAACCAGTACAACGTCGTGCTGATGCGCACCCGGTTGTGACCACGGAACACTCCCCCTTGACCTTGAGCATTGTTTAGGTACAAGGCTGGTCGGCGACACCCCGTCGCCACCGGGAGGACCCATGACCAGCACCGCACGATCCAGTAGCACCGACGCGATCTCCGAATGGCTGCGCGGCGCGGCCCGGCCGGTACACGGCACCGGGCCCGCCGCCACCAATCCGCCGCCGGTTGAGCGACCCGGACCCGGCACGGCGGCCGCCTCCATAGACTGTCGGCATGAAGGCGGCCGACTGGGATGCGCGGTATGTCCAGAGCGAACTGGTATGGGGGGCACCACCGAACAACACGGTGGTGGAGTTCGCCCACGGTCTGGACCGGCGGGTCCCGCTGCTGCCCGGCCCCGACGGACAGATCCCGGAGTTGCCGCGGGCGCTCGATCTCGCCTGCGGCGAAGGCCGGAACGCGCTGTGGCTGGCCACCCACGGCTGGCAGGTGCACGCGGTGGATTTCTCCCAGGTCGGCATCGACAAGGGCCGCACGGTGGCGACCCGGCTGACCCGCTCGATCCGGGAACGGATCACCTGGCAGTGCGCCGATCTCACCGATCCCGACACCGATATCGGCGGCCCCTACGAGCTGGTTCTGATGGTCTTCCTGCATCTACCGGCGCGGGAGCGCCGGGCGATGGTCCGGCGGGCGGCGGCACTGCTCACCCCGGGCGCGACATTGCTGGTACTGGGACACGACAGCGCGAATCCGGAGCGCGGATACGGCGGCCCGCAGGATCCCGCGATCCTGTTCACGCCCGAGGACGTCGTCGCGGATCTGGGCGCCGGGGACGAGGACGGGAGCACCGGACTCGAGATCGGAACAGCCCGGCAGGTGCTGCGGCCGACCGAGTCCGGCGACGCGATCGACGCCCTGGTCGTCGCGACGAAGCCCGCGCCGGGCGACCGGTAGTCCCGGTAAACACCACGGTCCGGGCAGCGATCAGGCGCGCCAGCGCTCGAACCAGGGTGCCAGGGTTTCCGCGATCGTGTCGAAACCCTTCCGGAAGGAATGAGGCTGGCCGGGTATCACCCGGACCTCCGCGGCGTCGGCGGGGTCGGGGATACCGAAGGGGTCGCTGCCGCCGTTGATCACCACGACATCGGCGCCGCCGGCGGCGAGCAGTTCGTCGCGCCTCGACTTTTCCGGCTTCCCCGGCGGATGCAGCGGAAAGGACAGCGCCACTATCGCCCGGGCGCCGAGTCCGGTGGCCGTGCGGCATGCCACCCGGGCCCCGTTGCTGCGGCCGCCGAGTACCAGCGGAAGTTCGTCTCCTGCCGTACCCGGCGCGGCGGCCTTCTTCGACCGGAACTCGGAGCGGAGCGCGTCCACCAGTTCGATCCAGGCGCGATCCTGGGGTTCCGGCTTACCGGGCGCGCGGCGGCCCGCCACTCGGTAGGGCTGCAGCACCCGGGCCACCACGCCTCCGGCGGCGAGCGCGGTATCGCGCACGGTCAGGATGTCGGGTGAATCCACCCCGCCCCCGGCGCCGTGCGTGAACACCAGCAGGAACGCTGGTTCGTCCGGGTAATCGATCTCGGCCTCGGCGGGCCCGGCGCTGGTCTCGATCCGCACGCCCCACCCTAACCAGCGCGGTCACCGGCACCGCCGATCCGGCCGCGAACACGCCGCCGACCTGCGGTGGGACGGCCCCGAGGGCGTCCACACCGGAAACCGGCGGCCCCGGACCTGTTCGTCACGTCACAAAGCGCCCTCGCGCAATTGCCGAGCGCCTTACTCGTCGGTAATATACTCAGTAAAGTTACCCGCGAGTAGCATGCCGCGTTCCGGTGGCTACCCGATGGCAACAACGGGCGGGAACGGCAGCGACACCGACCGCACCCGACTCAACGGAGAGTGAGTATCACAATGGGTCATTACAAGAGCAACGTCCGCGACCTGGAGTTCAACCTCTTCGAGGTACTCGGGCTGGGCAGCATCCTCGACTCCGGCGCCTACGGCGATCTGGACGCCGACACCGTCAAGGAGATGCTGAACGAGGTTCGCCGCCTGGCCGAGGGCCCGCTTGGCGAATCCTTCGCAGACGCCGACCGCAACCCCCCGGTCTTCGACCCCGAGACCCACACCGTCTCGCTCCCCGAGTCCTTCAAGAAGAGCTACCGCAAGCTGCAGGAAGGCGGCTGGGACTCCTTCTCCGTCGATCCCGAGCTCGGCGGTATCGACATCCCGCGCACCGCCTACTGGGCCATCGCCGAACTGATCCTCGGCGCGCAGCCCGCCGCGTTCATGTACGCGGCCGGCCCCGGCTTCGCCAACATCTTCTACAACAACGCCACCGAAGAACAGAAGAAGTGGGCCAAGATCGCCGTCGAGCAGGGCTGGGGCGCCACCATGGTGCTCACCGAGCCCGACGCCGGCTCCGATGTGGGCGCGGGCCGCACCAAGGCCGTCCAGCAGGAGGACGGGTCCTGGCATATCGAGGGCGTGAAACGCTTCATCACCTCGGCCGACTCCGACGACCTGTTCCCGAACATCATGCATCTGGTGCTCGCCCGCCCCGAGGGCGCGGGCCCGGGCACCAAGGGCCTGTCGCTGTTCTTCGTCCCGAAGTTCCACTTCGACCACGAGACCGGCGAACTGGGCGAGCGCAACGGCGTCTTCGTCACCAATGTCGAGCACAAGATGGGCCTGAAGGTCTCGGCCACCTGTGAGGTCACCTTCGGTGGTCACGGCGTGCCGGCGCAAGGCTGGCTCGTGGGCGAGGTCCACCAGGGCATCGCGCAGATGTTCGAGGTCATCGAGCACGCGCGGATGATGGTGGGCACCAAGGCCATCGCCACCCTGTCCACCGGCTACCTCAACGCACTGGACTACGCCAAGGAGCGCGTCCAGGGTGCCGACCTGACCCAGATGACCGATAAGTCCGCGCCCCGGGTCACCATCACCCACCACCCTGATGTGCGGCGCAGCCTGGCCACCCAGAAGGCCTACGCCGAGGGTCTGCGCGCCGTGTACCTCTACACCGCCGCCCACCAGGACGCCGATGTCGCGGCCGCCGTCTCCGGCGCGGACGCCGATACCGCGGCCCGGGTCAACGATCTGCTGCTGCCGATCGTCAAGGGCGTGGGTTCCGAGCGGGCCTACCAGTACCTGACCGAATCCCTGCAGACCCTGGGCGGATCCGGCT